>CAMWHN010000032.1 GCA_947174085.1 uncultured Ruminococcus sp. | reverse complement strand
CTATTAAAACTTCTGATATTGCGGAATATTTTGGCAGAAGTCGTGGCGCAATTTCTACAGAATTTAAAAAAAATGCAGGCATGAATCTTTCTGATTTTATTCAGCTAAAAAAAATTCAAAAAGCACAGGAATTATTATGCGAAACAGAAAAAAGTTTTGTGTCAATTAGTAATTATCTTGGATTTTCGTCACAAAGTCATTTTTGTCGAGTATTCAAGGAAATAACCGGTGTGACACCCAAAGAATATCAGAAAAAATTTAGTTCACTGTGACAAATATGAAAAAAGCATGACAAATATGCAAGACAAAATTCTGGATATATGTTAAAATGAACATAATATATTGACATAGACTGAAATTATTTTACTACATAAGGAGGATTTTAGGAATGAAAATGAAAAGAATTTTAGCTGCTTTAACAGCATTAACATGCTGTTTGGGGGCATCTGCTAGTTTTCCAGTATTTACCGGAACAGTACACGCTGAAGAACTCGTGTATAATGATTTTGAACAAAACTATGATGGCTGGTACGGGAATGCCGATAGTGTCAGACTAACAGCCGAGAATCAGGCAGGTTATGAAAACTCAAGAGGCATGTTGGTTTCAGGCAGAGAATCTGCAAACGATGGTGCAAGCTCTGCAAAAGGATTTTATTTAACTGGTGGTACAGAATATTCTTATTCTGCACAAGTATTTAGCCAAACGGAAGAAGTTTTTCATCTTTCATTGCTTTGTATTGATGAAAATACAGGGGAAGAAACTATTACAGAAATTGCTTCTCAAAAAGTGAAAGCAAATCAATGGACAGAATTAACTGGAATTTATACAGCTCCAGAAAATAGCTATGAATTTAGATTAACGATTACAACAGAAAGTACAAATGATTTTGCATTTGATAATATTTTGATTACTTCTAAATCTTCTGGAATTGTAGCACATGCGGCAAGTACAGAAAAAGGTTTGAAAGATGAATTTGCAAATTATTTTAGAGTTGGTAATATTCTGAACGGTGGTACTGTGCGAAATTCTGCAATTACAGCCAATATATTGAAAGATTTTAACAGCATTGAATGCGAAAATGAATTAAAACCAGATGCAACACTTGTGCAGTCTCAGTGTAGCGGAACAAATATTGCAGTTTCTTTGAATAATGCTGCTGCAATTATGGATTTCTGTGCAACAAATAATATTGCAATGCGTGGTCATACGTTTGTTTGGCATAGTCAAACGCCGGGTTGGTTTTTTAAAGAAAATTATGACGCTAACGGCGCATGGGTAGATGTTGCAACTATGGACGCACGTATGGAAAGCTATATCAAAAACATGTTTGATGCAATTCAAACACAGTATCCAACTTTGAATTTGTATGCGTATGACGTTTGTAATGAATGTATTAGTGATAATTCTGACAGAACAGCAAATCATGGCGGTGCAAGAGAACCAGGTGATAATAGCGTAAATCAAGATGGCAGTTCTGCATGGGTTCAGGTTTACGGAGATAATAGCTTTGTAGAAAAAGCATTTACTTATGCAAGAAAATATGCACCTGCTGGCTGTGATTTGTATTATAATGATTACAACGAATATTGGGATCATAAACGTGATACAATTTACAACATGTGCAAATCTTTATATGAAAAAGGTCTGCTTGACGGTGTTGGTATGCAGTCGCATATTCCTGCAAATGCAACAGGCTTTGCCGGAACAGATTCTTATCTGGAAGCGATGCATAAATATTTATCCATTGGCTGTGATGTACAAGTAACAGAGCTTGATATTTCTGTTGACAGCGGAAAATATTCATGGCAAGACCAAGCAGATAAATATAAAGCAATTTTCCAAGCAGCGGTGGATTGGAATACAAATCCACAATCTACTGGACGTGTCACAGCAGTTTGTATTTGGGGGCCTAATGATGCGAACTCTTGGCTACCTGCTGGAAGTAATGGTTTGTTATATGATTCTGATAATCAGCCGAAACTTGCTTATACAACACTAACTAGTATGATTCCAGAATCTGAATGGGGTGACGGAAGTAATCCAAATGGAAATACAGGCGAAGTAAAACCTGTTGAACCTAATGAATATGGTTGGTATTTTGATGATGGATTTGAGGGAAGTACTTGTAACTGGAATACCAGAGGTGGAACTGAAATTTCAACAAGTGGTAAAACATCTTATGTTGGACAGGAAGCTTTGCTTGTGCAGAACAGAACTTCTGCTTGGATGGGTGCAAGCAAAAAGCTTAATTCAAATGCATTTGTTGCTGGCAATGAATATAGTTTCAGTGCAAATGTAGTTTATTTTGACGGTGATGCAACAGATAAATTTTATTTAAAACTGCAATATATAGACGCAAGTGGTGAAACACAGTATGCAACGATTGCAGAGGCAACAGCTGTAAAAGGCGAATGGGTACAGCTTGCGAATGAAAATTATAAAATTCCTGAGGGTGCAAAAGATTTACAGCTTTATGTAGAAACTGCGGAAACAACAAATAATTTCTATATTGACGAAGTCATTGGAGCTGTTGCAGGCACACATATTATGGGTGCAGGTCAGCCAACAATTACTGCTGTTATCAAAGGCGATGTCAATGGTGATGGTGTAATTAATATTTATGATTTAGCTCTTGCCAAAAACGGCGTGAAAAAAGGCTTTGCAAGCGATTCTGCTAAAAATGCCGCTGACGTAGATGGAAGCGGTACGGTAGATAGTGCAGATATCAAACAAATTCAAGATTATTTGCATGGCAGAATTAAAAAATTTACAGTTGTTGACAATCCTGTTACCCCCACTTCTACTCCTACTACAACATCTGTAACCCCTGACAAATACATGAGCAAAATGTCAGCTTCTCTTTCAGAATATGCTTTGGCTGGCTGTACAGAACAATATGACTATGTGACTTATGGTAATTTGCAAAAATACCAGTATTATTCTACTACAAGAGAACGCATGACAAATGTCAATGTATTATTGCCGCCTAATTATTCTGAAAATAAAACTTATCCTGTATTATATGCATTGCATGGTTACTCTGAAGATGAAGATTCTCTTGCTAGAATGGGAGCTGTCAGAAATATGCTCAGCAATTTAATTTCTACAGGCGATGCAGAAGAAATGATTGTTGTATTCCCATATATTTATACAAGTAAAGACCAGGAAATTTGCTCTGGTTTGGATTTGGCAAATTCTTTGAATTATGATAATTTTATTAATGACTTGACAACAGACTTAATGCCTTATATTCAGCAAAATTTCTCTGTAAAAACTGGTCGTGACAATACTGCAATTACTGGTTTCTCTATGGGCGGTCGTGAATCGTTGTTTATTGGTTTAACACGTTCTGATTTATTCGGCTATGTTGGTGCAGCGTGTCCTGCTCCTGGTTTGACTCCTGGTAGTGACTTATCTATGCACCCTGGACAGATTCAGGAAAGTCAATTAAAACCTGCTTATGATATGCCTTATTTATTAATGATTACAGGCGGTACAGATGACAACATTGTATACACTCAGCCATCAGCTTATCATAATATTTTAACAACAAACGGTGTAAATCATATTTGGCATTCTGTAACAGGCGGTGGTCATAGCAGCTCTAGCGTTCAACCACATTTTTATAATTATTTGAGATTTATTTTCAAGGCAAACTAAACTGAAATAAGGGGATATATTTATGCAAATAACCAGAAAAAAATCTGTTCAGAAAATTTCCGCAGGCGTATTAGCTACTGCAATGCTTTTGGGAATGGGTGCGTTTTTTCCAGAACAGAAACAAATAAATTTAGATGCATTAGCAGTAAGCAGTGTCATTGTAGATACTTCTAAAGAATACCAGACAATCCGAGGATTTGGAGGTATTGACCACCCTGAATGGACAGGAAGTAATTTAACAGATTCTCAGAAAGCAACGGCTTTTGGAAACGGTGATAATCAGCTTGGATTTAATGTCTTGAGAGTTTATGTCAATGATGATAGAACACAATGGTATAAAGCTCTTGAAACAGCAAAATATGTAAAACAAAACGGCGGTGTTGTGTTTGCAACACCGTGGAATCCACCGGCAGATATGTGTGAAACATTCACAAGAAGTTATACAACATGGGACGGTCAACCTGCAATACAAGAAAATCAAAAACGCTTGCGCCATGATAAATATGCGGAATATGCACAGCATTTGAATGATTTTGTGTTATATATGCGTGAAAATGGTGTGGAACTTGATGCAATTTCTATTCAGAATGAACCAGACTATGGCGAAGAATGGACTTGGATGTCAGAAGAAGAATGTGTAGAATTTTTGGCAAATTATGCTGATAAAATTGATTGTCCTGTGATGTCACCTGAAAGCTTTTCTTATAATAAAAGCTATTACAATGCAATTTTAAATAATAGCAAAGCTTATGCAAATACAGACCTTTTCGGAACGCATTTTTACGGCACAAGCAGAAATAACATGGATTTTCCGACATTAGAAACGTCTGGAAAAGAAATCTGGATGACAGAAGTTTATGTGCCAAATAGTTCTTCTGACGCTGATACATGGCCGGAAGCAATTGACGTTTCTGAAAATATTCATAATGGGCTTGTTGTCGGCAATATGAATGCTTATGTTTGGTGGTATATCCGTAGAAGTTACGGGCCTATGAAAGAAGATGGCAATATTAGCAAACGTGGCTATTGCATGGCACAATATTCTAAATATGTTCGTCCGGGTGATATTCGTGTTGACGCAACAGAACAGCCAGCAGATAATGTATTTGTTTCTGCATATAAGGGCGATGATAATCAAGTCACAATTGTTGCAGTGAATAAAAGCTCTGAAAGTTATACACAAGATTTTTCTATCACAGATGAGAAAATTTCACAAGTAGATAGATACAGAACTTCTGCAAATGAAAATCTTGCTGAAACTTTAAATTTGGAATATACAGATAATCATTTCTTTGCACAACTCCCTGCGGAAAGCGTATCTACTTTTGTAGTAACACTTTCTGGTCAGGCAGAAGAACCAAATGAATTTGGCTGGTATTTTGATGATGGTTTTGAAGGAACTACTTGCAACTGGACTAGTAGAGGCGGAGCAGAAATTATCACCAGTGGCAAAACGGCTTATGTTGGCAGTGAGGCTTTGCTTGTTCAAAACAGAACAGCTTCTTGGAATGGTGCAAGCAAAAAACTTAGTGCAAATGCATTTGTTGCCGGCAATGCATATAGCTTTAGTGCAAATGTCATTTATTTTGACGGTGATGCAACAGATAAATTTTATTTAAAACTGCAATATACAGACGCAAGCGGTGATACACGATATGCAACGATTGCAGAAACAACAGCTGTCAAGGGCGAATGGGTACAACTCGCAAATAAAAATTATAAAATTCCTGATGATGCAAAAGATTTGCAAATTTATATAGAAACTGCCGAAACAACAAATAATTTCTATATTGATGAAGTCATTGGTGCAGTTGCTGGAACAACAATTATTGGTGCTGGTCAGCCAAGTGCTGTTAGTTCTATTAAGGGCGATGTCAATGGCGATGGTGTAATTAATATTTATGATTTAGTTCTTGCTAAGAACGGCATAAAAAAAGGTTTTGCAAACAGTTCTGCTGAAACTTTCGCTGATGTAGATGAAAGCGGTGTTGTAGATAGCGCAGATATTAAGCAAATTCAAGATTATTTACATGGCAGAATTAAGCATTTTACAACTGTTGAAAAACCCACTGTTACAGTAGATAAAGCCAAAATGGAACAAATTTTTTCCGGTGTAACAGCAACAGCAAGCTATAAGAAAGATGGCGAAAATAATCCGCTGTTTACACAGCGTTTCGGAGCTGACCCTGGTGTTATGGAATATAACGGTCGTGTGTATGTTTATACGACAAACGATGTTATCGAATATGATGCAAATGGCAATGTCACAGAAAATACTTATGGATTAGTCAATAAAATTAATTGCATTTCTTCTGATGACATGGTAAACTGGACTGACCATGGTGCAATTGAAGTCGCAGGACAGAATGGTGTTGCAAAATGGGCTACTTGTTCATGGGCGCCTTGTGCAGCACATAAGACAATTAATGGCAAAGAAAAATTTTTCTTGTATTTCTGTAATGGCGGTAACGGTGTTAGTGTATTAACAGCTGATTCTCCGACTGGTCCTTGGACTGACCCGTTAGGAAAAGCATTGATTACAAGAGATGTGCCAAATTGTTCAAATATTTTATGGCTGTTTGACCCTGCTGTATTTGTAGATGATGACGGCAAAGGCTATTTATGTTTCGGTGGCGGTGTACCAGAGGGTAAAACTGAAATGCCTTCTACTTCTAGAGTTGTGAAGCTTGGTGATGATATGATTTCCCTTGCTGGAGACCCTGTTACAATTGACGCTCCGTATTTATTTGAAGATTCTGGTATTAATAAAATCGGTGATAAATATTATTATACTTACTGTTCTAACTGGAATACAGGCGGTAATAGCTACGGTTTAACTAGTGGCGCAATTGAATATATGATTGCTGATAACCCACTTGGACCATATACTTATGGTGGAGAATTGTTCAAAAATCAAGGTGTTTTCTTTGGATATTACGGCAATAATCATCATTCTATTTTAGAATTAAATAATCAATTATATTTATTCTATCATTCTCGCCCTGTTGAAGGTGCTATGGGCATTGAGGGAAATTACAGAAGCCCTCAGGTAGATGCTATCACAAAAACTGGCACAAGTTTAAACAGTGTAACAGGTACAATGACAGGTATTGCACAGCTTAAAAAATTAAATCCTTATCAAGTTGTGCAAGCTGAAACAATGTCTAATCAATCAAAAGATATTTCTGTTTCTGGTCTTGGTAATACACTTGTAACAGGACAAAAAGGCAGTTGGATAAAAGCAACTGGTGTAGATTTCTCTAAGAAAACAAGTACGCTGACCATTAAGGCAAGTTCCCAGAAAGGCGCAGCAATTAAAATTTGTATTGACAGCTTAGATGGTAATGCCATTGCTTATGCCGAAATTCCTGCTGGAGGAAATTTAACAGAAATTACTGTCCCTGTTGATTCTGTAACAGGAACAAAAGATATTTATTTCTTGTTCAGTGGTGAATTGAATTTCGATTGTTGGCAATTTTCATAAAATTTCCCTATAAAAAAATCGCTGTTGCAATATTTAGATTGCAACAGCGATTTTATATGCCTAATTTTTCTCTTCTGTCCATGCCATATCCCAAAATTGATATTCATATTCACTGCATATTTTTACAATGTGTTCTAATTCCTGAATCTGATTTTCTGTATAATTTTCAGTAAAACGGTCACACATGGCAATCATGTCATCATTGCAATTACGAAAACTCTGGGAAGTGTAAGTATTTACCCAATTTCCATAAAATGGGTGATTTTTGCTGTCTGGATAATTTAATGCAAGATAATCTCCAATTAATTTATAGCTCCATGAACAAGCAAGCACAGCAGCAATAATTTCTGCAAGTCCGCCTTTAAAACCAATAGAAATCATATAATTTGTATAAGATTCGTTCGTTAAACACATGGGTGTATCATCAATTATTTTTCTAGTAATATTAAATTTAGCAAGATAGCTTTGATGGACTGCATTTTCTGTATCTAGTGTTGCTGTAATCAGATTGCTAAATGTTCGCATATCACTTTCTTTTGTTGCACGGATTACACCTAGAGCAAATACTTTTGCATATTGCATAAGATATTTATGGTCTTGAATCATGTAAAATTTAAATTTTTCCTGTGGCAATGTACCGTCTGCAATTCCCTGTACAAATGGGTGTGTATAATAACTTTCCCAGATAGGCAATGCTGTTTGATATAATCTTTCTGAAACTTTCATGATAAATTCTCCTTTGTGAATAAATTCTGAATTGCAAATGCATGATTCATTGGTCCAGAGCCTGCTCCTAAATCTAGCATTGCGCCTAATGCACCGGAAATATATTGTTTCGCTTGTTCTACGGATTCTAATAAATTAAAACCTTTTGCTAAATTAGACGCAATTGCACTAGAAAGTGTACAGCCTGTCCCATGCGTATTTTTAGTTTTAATACATTTTCCATAAATCCAGTGTATGCCATTTTTATTAATTAATAAATCATTAGCATCATTGAGAGAATGTCCGCCTTTGAGTAATACGGCACAGCCATATGTTTCAAAAATTATCTGTGCAGAACGTTCCATATCAGAAGTATTTTTAATAGACATGCCTGTAAGTTCTTCCGCTTCCGGAATATTTGGCGTAATTATTTCTGCTAATGGAATTAATTTATTTTTGAGAGTTATAATTGCCTCTTCACTGATAAGTTTTGAACCGCTGGTTGCAACCATTACAGGGTCAAGTACAATATGCTTCGCTTGATACTGGATTAATTTTTCTGCAATTTTTTCGATTAATGCAGAACAGGAAACCATGCCGATTTTAACGGCATCAGGAAAAATATCTGTAAAAATACAATCAAGCTGTTGTCCAAGAAATTCCGGTGTTGTTTCCATAATAGCTGTCACACCAGTTGTATTCTGTGCTACTAATGCTGTAATTGCACTCATTGCGTAAACACCGTTTGCTGTCATTGTTTTAATATCTGCTTGAATGCCTGCGCCTCCGGTTGGGTCAGTTCCTGCAATTGTCAATGCAGTTTTCATAAATTATCACACTCTTTTCTATATTATAATATATTTAATTTGCAATCTGTTCTGATAAGATTTTTAATTTTCTGCATGTCTGTTCAATATCTGAAGCTGAAAAAATCGCAGAAACCAAAGCAACACCTTGCACACCTAATCCGGCAAGCTGTAATATATTTTCTTGTGTAATTCCGCCGATTGCTATCACTGGAATTTTTACTGATTTACAGATTGCTTTTACTATATTTTTTTCTGTTTTAATTGCATCTGTTTTAGTTCCAGTAGAAAAAATTGCGCCTACACCTAAATAATCTGCTCCATTAGATTGTGCCTGTAATGCCTGTTCTACAGTTCTAACAGTTACACCAATTATTTTATTTTTTCCTAATATATTTCTAACTTTTTCAACTGGCATATCATTCTGTCCAACATGTACCCCATCTGCACCAGATTCACAAGCAATTTCTATATTATCATTAATTACTAATGGCACATGATAGAAATTGCAAATTTTTTTAATTGCAAGTGCTTCTTGCAAAAATAATTTTTTATCTAAATTTTTTTCCCGTAACTGAACACAAGTAACACCGCCTTTGATTGCAGATTCTACTTGTTGTACAAGTGTCTGTGTACCAAGCCAACGCCTATCTGTTACAGCATAAAGCTGTAATATCTCTGGTTTGAATGTTATCATAAAAATTACTTTCTCCTATTGTATTTTATAAAATTTTGCGTGTTCTTCTAATAGTTCTGAATCAAGATGAAAAACAGCATCTATAATTTTATTTCTGTAACTAGCATTGCCTTCATGAGTTTGTAAATTTGCAAAAGCAATTTCTCCGCAGATTCCCATTGTGCAAAATGCTGTGACAACTGCTTGCAAGATATTATCCGGATTCGCTGTTACAAAAGCTGTTGTCAGAGCAGATAGCTGACAGCCTGAACCCGTAACAAGTCGCATCATAGGATTGCCATTAGAAACACAATATACTTGATTTTTATCTGCAATTATATCTATTTGTCCTGTTACAGCAAGTATGATATTTTGTTGTATCGCAATAGATTTCAGCAGTTCTGCTACAGCAAGTAAATTTTCAGGTGTAATATTATCTGAATTTCCAGCATCTACACCATGTGTATGAGATTCATGACAGAATAAAGCTTTTATTTCTGAAAGATTTCCACGGATTACATCAAATTCAATGTTATTTAATAATTTCTGAATCGATTTTGTTCTAAATTCTGAAGCACCTGCGCCGACAGGGTCTAATATCACAGGGTGTTGCAAACTGTTTGCTTTTATTCCGGATTTCAACATAGCTTCAAGTTTTTTTGCATTTAATACACCAGTATTTAGCAAAAGTCCATCACATAAAGCTGTAATTTCTTCTGTTTCTTCTGCACTGTCTGCCATAATAGCAGAACTCCCAATTGCAAGCAGAATATTTGCACAGTCATTCGCCGTAACATAATTTGTAATACAGTGTATCAGCGGTTGCTTTTTTCTCAAATTTATTAAATTATTTTTCAGCATTTAATTTTAATAATTTTTGCAATGATTCTACTAAGATTGCTGACAGCACAGCTCCCCCTGCTGTAGAAATCAAAAACGGAATGATATACGCATAAAATGCAATTTCACCGGCACTTTTTCCCATGAATAAAATTGCTATCGGATAAGCACATAATCCGCCCAAAATTGCTGTCCCAAATACTTCTGCAATGTAAGTTAGCCATCTGTTTTTTGTTTTATGATACATGATTCCACATAATAATGCTCCGAACATACTCCCCGGAAATGCCATTAGTGTACCAAGTCCTATCATATTTCTAATCAAACTTGCCATAAATGCCACACTAACTCCATAATAAGGCCCTAATAAAATCGCACACAGAATATTTACCATATGTTGTATAGGTGCGCATTTGCTTCCGAATACCGGAACTGAAAATAAACTCCCTACAACAGCTACTGCACAGAGAATCCCTGCTAAAGCTATTTTTTGCGTTTTGTTTTGTTTCATGATTTTCTTTCCTTTCAGTTAAATATTTGTTATAAAAATATAAAAAAGACATTCTGTTACAGAATGCCTTTATTATCACTAATCATCAAATATTAAATCATATTGACTTCCTACGACAGCATTATCTGTATCAGGTAAAGGGTCGAAACTCTCTGTTTCCTCTCAGCCTGATACACAAGCTCCCCTGCATTGCATTAATGCTAGCATAGTAATATGATAAATTTGTGAAAATTAAGTGATATTATAATGAAATTAAAATATTTATCTAAGCTAGATTAATTTATTATAAAAAATATAGTTCTCGCATTAATTTATTATTTGGAATACAATCATGCTTTTTACATATCTTATCTGCATAAAAAGTTGTCAGTGGAAGGCGACTTGTTTTCATAGAGCCTGTATGTATTTCAGAAAGAACATAGATTTGCTTTACAATTTTTTCCATCGGTAAAATGCCATAACGATGCACAAGGTGAATTGGCTGTGGTGCGCCAAGTTTTGCTTTAACATCTGTTGTAACAAGAAAAGCTTCTTTTCCCTTGATAACAGCAGTACCAGGACTAGGATTAAGGTCAAAACTTGCGTCTTGTCTTGACATATCCATGAGACGGCGATAAACAAATTTTTTGATTTCTACTAAATCGAACTGAATATTTTTTTTCCCAAAATATTGGGTATACCAGTTCATATCTTCATTGGAAATCCCATCACGATGAATAACAATATGTTTCGGCAAATTATCATTATTATTTTCTTTATATGCCAACAAGATTTTATTAAATATATCTTCTAGTGTAGAAATATCAATTTTTTCTCCTTTTTGTGCAATATTAGTTGTATAATATTTTAGCAAATTTCCCTGTGCGCCTAAACATACAGAACATGCTGGATAATGAATGCCTTTTTCTTTGGTTGCAACATCAAGTCCAATAAAACAGTCTACATCGTCTAAAGGCTTTTCTAAAATCCATGGAATACCGCCAGATTTGCTTAAAATCCCTAATGCGATATTTTGAAGAGAATAAACACCATTAGATGATTTTAATTTTTTTTGCATTTCAATAGAAACCATCTGGGAAGGTAATTCTAAGCGAGCAAATGCTTTTTTAAATCCGTCATAAGGCGAAGTAGGTTCGTCATAATAAGCTTCTTCCTCTTCTTCAATCGGCAAAGCAGAAATAACAAAGTTAATCTGCGGAATTTTTTTAATTTCATTTGCAGTTTCTTCATAAGAAAAGCTATCGCCTTGTTTATATAAAAAAGCTTTAGGATAAAAAGAAAGAGGTAATAAATTTGGCATGACTCCAAATGCTCCCTTATTACAAAAATCAGATATTGCTTGTACTATAT
>CAMWHN010000031.1 GCA_947174085.1 uncultured Ruminococcus sp. | reverse complement strand
TTATCTTCCGTCATTTTTAACAAATTTCTCTGATTTTTTCATGCGGTTGCCCTGTAGTTGCTTATTTGAAAGCCATTGATTTTGGTTTTATTAGCTGATATAATTCTTTTTGAGAAGTTAAAAATAATACTAGCAAATAAATTATCACAGCGCATAGAATTGCGAGAATAAAAGCAATTTTTTCATGAATATGTACAGATAATCTATCATAACATACCCATGCAGAACCGGCGCATAATATACCGCCCCAGATTTGAAATAAAAAAGGTTTTATAATTAATAATGGCTGATGAAATTGCTTTTTTAAGCAAATAATTGCTAAAATAAAAATAACGGCATAACATAAACTAGTAGAAATACTTGCTCCGGCAGTACAGAATTTCGGAATTAAAATTAAATTACAGGCTAATTTGATTATAATTCCAGACAGCATAATTTTTACTGGTAAATCTTCTTTGCCAATCGCTTGTAATAAACTAAATACCGGAAATGTCAAGCATAAAAATAATAATGCAGGCGCAAGCCATTGTAATCCGGAACTAGCAACAGCAATTTCAGAATCTCGTCCGGAAAATAAAAAATTTAAAATCGGCTTTGCCAAAGCAAATATGCCACAGCTTGCCGGAATCGCAATTAGTCCTGTTAATAATAAAACTTGTCTTGCATAATAACTTGCTAATTTATCATTACCAGAAGCCCATGCCTGCGCTGTACAGGGTAATACACCTTTGGCAAGCATATTTGTAAGTGATGGTACAAGATTAAATACTGTGATAGATAATCCCATGAAAGAGCCATATACAAACGCAGAAGCTTCCTGCACAGGAATTTCTTGCGATAAACAAGCTTTTTGATAAAATAAAGTAATATTATTAGCAAGCATATTCTGAAAACAACGCATGACAGTTAGTAAATCTATAAGCGAAGTTAAATTTGTCACAAGTGCGCCCAATGCTGACGGTATCATAATTTTAATTAGAATTTTTAATATTTTTTTACTAGATGGCGTAGGTTCATGACTAGTAATATTTTCTTGCTTATGTAATATATTTTTAATTACCATACATAAATAGCCTGCCAGTGTAGAAATTGTCACACCAAGTACTGCACCCAGTGCGCCCATGCTTTCTTGACTGTAATTTTTCAAAACAGGTGTGTTTAAAAATAATTTACAGAAACATAATCCGCAAAATAATTTTGCAACGGCTTCTAAGGCTTGTGAAACAGCTGTCGGTGTCATGCAACATAAGCCTTCGTAATAACCACGTTCTACCGCCGTTACACAGCATAATAATACGGCTGGTGTAATTGCAAGAACTGCCGGATAAGCTTCTAAATTACCTGAAGTTTTGAGTGTAAAATATTTTGCGAATAAAATTGCAAATCCTGTGCCAACAAGTCCCATGATAAAGCATAATATTCTAGCAACATGTCTAATTTTTAACGCACAGGCAAATTTTTTTTGTCCTGCAAAATCTGCAACGGGTCTGGCAACAGCAGTTGATAATCCAGTGACTAAAATAGCATATAATGGTAAAAATAATCCGTAAGCGCAACTGAAATAGCCCATGCCAGTCCCTCCTAGCAGGGCAGTCAAGGGCAATTTAAACAATGCGCCACAGATTTTAGCAAATAATGCCGAGCATGTTAAAAGTAAAGATGCGTGCAGAAAACTTTGTTTTTTCATGAAAAAAACCCCTTTCTGAGAATTTCCAAAAAATTTTTTCCTGAATATCAGTTTTTTTTTAAATTTTCTGTTGCCAAAATCAAAATTATTTGCTATAATAGAATTGGACTTTGTAAAATAAATGATTTGCAGAGTCATAAAATTAAAAAAATTCAAAACGAAAAGGATGAGTCTATGCAGTATATTTTTTCTGAAAAAGTTTCTCACTTGCAAGCGTCTGCAATTCGTGAGATTCTGAAATTTACTTCTGTACCAGATGTTATTTCCTTTGCAGCCGGAAATCCTGCTCCCGAAGCGTTTCCAGTCGAAATGATTCGTGAAATTTCTGCTGAAATTATGGAAAAAGACCCGATTACATTGTTGCAATATGGCATCACAGAGGGTTATTTGCCATTGCGTGACTTGATGAAAAAACGCATGGAACAACAGGGGAATTTTAAACCCGATACAGAAGAATTAATTATTACATCAGGCGCACAGCAAGTAATGGAGCTTGCTTGTAAAACTTTGTGCAATCCAGGTGATACGCTGATTTGTGAAGCACCAAGTTTTATTGGTTCACTGAATGCATTCAAGTCTTATAATGTTAATCTAGTAGGTGTGCCACTAGATGATGAGGGCATGAATCCGGAATTATTAGAACAAGCTTTAAAAGCTAATACGAATACAAAAATAATTTATTTAATTCCGAATTTTCAAAATCCGACAGGAAAAACAACAAGTTTAGAACGTCGTAAAGTATTATATGCATTGGCACAGAAATATAATACTATGATAGTAGAAGATAATCCCTATGGAGATTTGCGTTTTTCTGGTGAAGATGTTCCAAGTATTAAAAGCTTAGATACAGATAATAGAGTTATCTACGCCGGAAGTTTTTCAAAAGTCTTATCCCCCGGGATTCGTGTTGGCTATGGCATTGCGCCTAAAGAAGTGATTTCTAAAATGGTTGTTTGCAAACAAGTTTCAGACGTGCATACGAGTAATTTTGGACAAATGCTAGCGTATCAGTTTATGCAAAAAGTGGATTTTGATGCCCATCTTGCAAAATTAAGAGCGATTTATAAGCAAAAAGCCGAAAGAATGTTGTCCGGAATAGAAAATTATTTTTCTGATAAAATTGCTTATACTCGTCCAGAGGGTGGCTTGTTCCTGTGGTGTACACTTCCTGAAGGCAGTGACATGACTGGTTTCTGTCAAAAAGCTGTGCAGGAGTACAAAATAGCTGTTGTCCCGGGTAATGCCTTTATGGTATCAGAACAAGACAGTACTTGTTCATTTAGATTAAATTATTCTACGCCAACAGATGATGCTATTGATAAAGGTATTGCTATTTTAGGACAATTAACAAAGAAAATGTTTGATTAAAAATTAATAAGAAAGGAAATTTTTATTATGGCAGTTGTAAGACGTTCTCCCCTTGACCCTTATCCAGTCACGCCAAATTATTTGGCAACTAGAAACAGTGCGTTGCATATTCCGCCGGCACAGTTTTCTAATATGAAGTTTAAATCCGATGAAGTTTATGGCATTATTATTGATATTCCTATGGGGCAAACTATCATGGTAACTATGGTATGCTTTATCAACGGTGCAGCAAATTTATATTTTAATAACGGCAGTGAATATACTGGTGCTTCTACAAAATATAAATCCGTTGTGCAGGCGGCTAGAAATTTAGTTGTAAATTCTAATCCGTTAAAACAGACTTGCAAAAGAACTTCTCAATTTCCGTTACCAGTTGCCGGTAAGCATCATATTTATATGCTGACTAAAAGAGGTACGTTCAAAGCTGAAATTAATCCGCAAACGATTCATACTGATTCAAAAGAAAAACGTGTAGTATATCATTTATATCAGCAAGTAATGGGTGCGCTGAGAATTGCACAGCTTCGTGATGCGGAAAATTTACCAGAAAGCGGTAATCAAGCATGAGTGAACAGAAAAAATTAATTTTTAGCGGTATTCAACCAACTGGAACTTTTACACTTGGTAATTATATCGGTGCAATTCGTAACTGGAAGCCATTACAGGACGAATATCGTTGCATTTACTGTGTTGTTGATGAACATGCGCTTACAGTAAAAATAGAACCTGCAAAATTAAGACAAAAAACACTGGAAGCGTATGCGCAATTATTAGCTTGTGGCATTGATTTAGAAAAGTCTTTGTTATTTATTCAAAGTCATGTTCCAACACATGCCCAATTATCATGGGTGTTAAATTGTTCTACACAGTTTGGCGAATTGTCCAGAATGACACAGTTTAAAGACAAGAGTCAGAAACACCCTGATGATGTGAATGCCGGTTTATTTGATTATCCTGTATTAATGGCGGCAGATATTCTGGTTTATAATGCCGATTTAGTTCCTGTAGGAGCTGACCAGATGCAACATCTGGAGCTTGCCAGAACAATTGCAAGAAGATTTAATAATCGCTATGGTGAAACGTTTACTGTGCCAGAGGGGTATATTTCTCCTGTTGGCGCAAAAGTTATGTCTTTGCAAGAACCTACAAAAAAAATGTCTAAATCTGACGAGAATTCTAATGCTGTTATTTTAATTCTTGATGATAAAGACACGATTATTAGAAAATGCAAACGTGCTGTGACAGACAGTGGCTCTGAAATAGTATTCCGTGAGGGCAAAGATGGTATTAATAATTTATTAACAATTTATTCTGCTGTGACTGGAAAATCTATTGATGCTATTGTCAAAGAATTTGACGGGCAAGGCTATGGGAATTTTAAACTTGCTGTTGGTGAAGCAATTGCTGACCATCTTGCACCTGTTCGGGAAGAATATGCAAGATTAATCGCTGATAAAGCTTATCTAAAAGAATGCTATACCAGATGTGGTGCAGAAGCAATGCGTTATTCACAGCGTATATTAACTAAAGTCTATCGCAAAATTGGTTTTGTTGCGTCTGAAATCAGGTGAATTTCATGGTAGAATATCCAAAGAAAAATAATTATGATATTCAGGATTTACGGGAAATTGTGAAAATTTTGCGTAGTCCGGAGGGGTGTCCTTGGGATAAAGAACAGAATCATAGTTCTATCAGAAATGATTTTCTGGAAGAAGCCTATGAAGCTGTAGAAGCAATTGATTTGCTGGATATGTCTTTACTTCGGGAAGAATTAGGTGATGTATTATTGCAAGTCGTGTTTCATTGTGTTCTTGCAGAAGAAGAACAGGCATTTAATTTTGAATCTGTCTGTGATGAAATCTGCAAAAAATTAATCATTCGTCACCCGCATGTGTTCGGCAATGTCAAAGCAGAAAATACAGAAACTGTTTTGAAAAACTGGGACGCTATCAAGAAAGAAACAAAACATCAAGAAAGCTATACTGACACGTTAAACAGCGTTGCAAAATCACTTCCGGCTTTGGCAAGAGCGCAAAAAGTCGGTAAACGTGCTAGTCGTGCCGGTATGGATTTTGAAAATTTTGAAACGGCATGTTCCTGTATTCAGTCTGAATATAATGAATTATTATCTGCTATGCAGTCTGATAATAAAATTCACACAGAAGAAGAATTAGGTGATTTATTATTTTCTTGTGTGAATACAGCTCGTCATTTAGGCATTGACGCTGAACAGGCTTTGTCAAAAGCAACAGAAAAATTTATCAAACGTTTTTCTGCAACAGAAAAACTTGTCGAACAAGATGGCAAAAACATGCCTGATTTGCCGATTCAAGAATTAGATCATTACTGGAATCAGGCAAAACAGGAAAATTAATTATTTATTTTTACAGGAGGAATTTTTTATGACCAAATCTGAATTGATTACTTTATATGCAAAGAGCAGAGACCGCAAAAGAAAAGATGCGGAAGCAGATGTAAATTTTATTTTTGACACGATTCGTGACGCACTCGCTGATGGCGAAAAGGTTGTTTTAACTGGTTTCGGGACATTTGATGTCAGAGAACGCAAGGAAAAACGTTGCTTGAATCCTCGCACTGGTGAGCCAATTCAATTGCCTTCTGGCAAAGCACCTGCTTTTAAATCCGGCAGAGGTTTGAAAGACGCTGTTAATCCCAAAAAGGACTGATTATAATCTATGACGAATATCCTGAAAAAATCAATTATCTGTACAGGTTTCTGTTGTTCTGTGCTAGTATTTGCCACTGGGTGTGATGAATTAGAACCCCCAGACACTCTGGAGGGAATTTTAAATATTCCAACTTTACAGCAAGAAACTGTTATCACAGAAACAAAAAAAAATATTTCAGATGAAGATGATAATACAACAGAATATCAAAGTATTTTCTTTCAGTTAGAATCCGAAACAGTAACAGAAACGCAAATAACTCAACCACAAATACAGCCCAGCACAACAAGAATTACAACAACAAGTACTATTACAACTACAGTTATGACTGCTCCTACAACAGAAACTGTTACAGAATTAATTGTTGATGATAAATCTGGTTGGGAACAGGCTTATAGAAATTTTTTGGAAAATGCTAGTTATGAAAAGCAATTCCCAAAAGATAATAATATTAGTGACGTGAAGTTTTTGTTATTATATCTTGATTCTGATGATATACCAGAGCTGTTTATTCAAACAACAAGTGAAGTGTATTTCTATACTTATCAAAATAAAAAAGTAATCTATGCCAATTGTTTTCCTGTGAGCCGGTATACATATGATTTTTATTATAGACCTTATCATAATGCAATTTGTACGTTACAAGGTTCTTACATGGCAGATGGTACTTATTTGGACGTATGGGAATATGAATCATCAACATCTGAAAAAAGCGGTCTTGCCCTTAAAACAGAATATTGCTATCCAACAAGAGAGATTAGCTATGAACTTTATTCCGGCATGGGCATGAATATTGATTTAGAAAAAGCACCAATGCTGGATATTCATATGGATAGAGAAAATAATTTAGGTAGTAGTTGGTTTACTGTGCCGGATATGTTAGGGTTAGATACCAATATTTACCGCTATGAAATTACAGAAGAAAATTTAAATGCCATATTCGGCGAACAAGATGAAGATAATCAGGAAGATGAGGAGGACGACGAAGAATAATTATGCGATTAGATAAATATTTAAAAAATTCTCGACTCATCAAACGGCGGACTATCGCAAATGAAGTTTGTGATGCCGGAAAAGTTCTCGTAAATCAAAAAGTTGCCAGAGCTTCTTATGATGTCAAATTAGGCGATGTGATTGAGATTCAAATGGGAACGAAACCTGTAACAGTCCGTGTACTTGCCATTTCAGAACATGTGACCAAAGCTGACGCTTCGGCTATGTATGAAGTAGTTTAAAAAAATTAATAAAAACCGTCTGCAAAACAGGCGGTTTTTTGTTTGATTTGTAGAATCTGGAAAAATTAAAAAAATTCTGCACATTTTAGAATTATCTTCCGTTGTAGTAATAGAAAAGCTTGTAAAGCTAATTATTTATTATCTACAGGAGGTTTTATGATGAAAAAAAATACTTTGGCAATGCTATTTTCAGCATTGGTAGTATCTGCAAACAGTGCAAATATTCTGCCTGCTTTTGCAGAAGATGTAAAAACAGGTGAATATGATAATTTAAATTGGACACTTGAAAACCATGTGCTGACGGTTTCAGGAAATGGCAGAATTGATACAACTATTGGTTGGCATGGTAGTACTTTGCCATCATGGAATGATTACAAAGATGATATTTATGAAATTATTCTGGAAGAGGGTATTACTGGAGCTGATGAAAGTGCATTTGCGAATTATCCAAATCTTGAAAAAATTACAATTCCGTCAACATTTACAGAACTTGCTGACTGTGTATTATGTAATAATCCGAAATTAACAGAAATTAATGGCTTAGAATATATTGAAACATTTAATTGGCATTGTTTATCTAATACGGCTTATATTGCACAAAATCCGTTTATTATTAAAAATAATATATTATATTATGCTGGGGGAACTGATTTTAAAATTCCAGACGGTGTAACGGAAATTAAATCTTTTGCATTTCATAATAATTCTAGTTTTGTTGATTTAGAGCTTTCTGCTACGCCAGAAAAAGAAATTATTCTAACAGATAATAGTATTTATTATGAAGTCATATTGCCAGATTCTGTAGTTAAAATTGATGATTATGCTTTTGCAGGGTGTTCTACTATGACAAATATTAATATTCCTGAATCTGTGACAGAAATCGGCGATTATGCATTTTATGATTGTGTAAGTTTAAATGCTATGACATTAAGCGAAAATATGATTTCTGTTGGAACAGAAGCATTTTATAATTGCAAAAGTTTAGAAAATCTGGAAGTTAGAAATCCAGATATGCAATTTGGAGAAAATGCTTTTGGCATTATGACAGATTGGGAAGCAGAATTACAAGAATATTTAAAAGATGAAAAAAATCAGGATTATAAAAATCGTTTTTTTACAGTGCTAGAAAAATATCCATTATATTTTGATTTGAAATATTGGCCTAATGAAGCATATACTTTTACAAAAGGTATCCTAACAGGCTATGCAAATTCTACAGCACAGACTTTTGCACAGGAACATAATCTAGTATTTCAAGAGATAGAAAATGCAGAAGATGTCAAAACAGGTGAATATGATAATTTAAATTGGACACTTGAAAACCATGTGCTGACGGTTTCAGGAAATGGAAGAATTGATACAAATATTGGATTACATCATAGTTATTTGCCGTCATGGGATAATTACAAAGATGATATTTATGAAATTATTCTGCAAGAGGGCATTACTGGAGCTGATGAATATGCACTTGCGAATTATCCAAATCTTGAAAAAATTACAATTCCGTCAACGTTTACAGAACTTGACCCCTATGTATTATATAACAATCCAAATTTAACAGAAATTAATGGCTTAGAATATATTGAAATATTTAATTATCGCTGTTTGTCTGATACGGCTTATACGGAACAAAATCCATTTATTATTAAAGATAATTGCTTGTATTATGCCGAGGGGACTAATTTTGAAATTCCTGACGGCGTGACGGAAATTAAATCTTTTGCATTTGGGAATTGTGCAAGTGATGAATTTATTAATTATGATGGAGATGAAGAAAATGAAATTTTAGATAATTGTTATTATTATAGTATTACATTGCCAGATTCCGTAATCAAAATTGATGATTTTGCTTTTGCAGGTTGTGAAACTATGACAAATATTAATATTCCTGAATCTGTAACGGAAATCGGTGATTATGCATTTTATAACTGCGTGAATTTAGATTCTTTGACATTGGGCGAAAAAGTCACTTCTATTGGCAAAAAAACATTTTTTAATTGTAAGAGTTTAAAAAATCTAAAAATTAAAAATCCAGATGTGCAATTTGGTGAAAATGCTTTTGGACTTGTGATAGATTGGCAATCATTTTTTCAGGAAAAATTAGAAGAAGACCCCGATTTTGAAATTGATATTTATGAAAATCTTTTAGAACAATATCCGTTGTGCTTAGACTCGGTATTTTGTTCTTTTATGATTGAATTTCTTTCAGCAAGAAAATATCAAGATGTAATGGATAATATAAGAGATAATATATATAAAAATATATATAAAAATACTATGACGCAAGGAACAATCACAGGACATGCAAATTCTACAGCACAGACTTTCGCACAAGAAAATAATTTATTATTTAGAACATTAGACCAAAATTATGAAATGGGTGATGTCAATCAAGATGGTTATGTTAGTATTCTTGATGTGGTTTTTGTAAACAGGGTAGCATTAGGTAAAGAATTATTTACACCAGAACAAGAAATTTATGCCGATTGTGATGGTGATGGATATATTACACCTTTAGACGCTTTGCTAGTTATGCAGAAAGTTGTCGGATTAATCTAAAATTTTAAAGAATTAAATTAAATTTTTGTATAATACATAGAATTAAAAATTTTTTTAAAAAATATCCAATATTTTTTCTATTACATTGTTATATAGTTAAGAAAACTTTTTCAGCAAAGCTAAGAGTAAACATTTTCGTAAAGAGGTAAATTCAAAAAGGCATGCCCTACTGCACAGGGAATGCCTTTTTGTATTTATTTGAAATGGGTGAGAAGTTGGTTTATTAATAACTAATATATAATTGTTTGGTATCCAGTGCAATATCTGCGTATAATATAGCATGATTATCATCAGGTAAATTATCAATTGTAAAATGATACATAGGAGCTAGCACTATACCTAAATATTGATTATTCTGATATAAAAGCAATGTCTGATAGGAAATAGAAAATCTTAATACATGATAAATATAATCTTGACTATAGTTTTGTGTTAAATAATCTGAAATAATGGTACATGCTTCACTTAATGAACAATAGGTACTGTCAAGAGTTTCTATTGTGTCGGGTTCTTGTGTGAGAGTAGCTGGCAATTCCATATAAGCAATAGAATCTGGACGAAACATTAAAATTTTAATTGTCTGTGGGCATGTTTGCTGTTGGTCATCAAGAAACGCTGATTTTTGTGTACTATTCACATGAAGACTTGATTCTAAAAAAATTAGTTTTAATGTGATATAAATTGCTTGTCCGCCGTTAGAAAATTCTAATAATTCACAGTCTTGAAAACTAAATGAACTATATACAGAAGAAAAACACTCATTTTGTTGTAATTGTTCTATATAATAATACACAGATTCATTAAAATCATGGAGAGAATATTTTTGTCCGTTTAGATAAAATTCTTGTTCAAATTCTAGCATGACATCGAAATTTTCCATATCTCCCCTACCATTAGTGGAAATCCCCCATTTCTCTACACTATCTCTTATTTCTGGTATGCCTATTCTTCCTAAATTTGTGCTATTTGCAAGCGGATTCCAGTTATCTAAATTTTCTTCTGCCGTAAATTCTTGAATTTCATCAGGGCGATATAATATGCATTCACCTTTCTCTTGTAATTTTAAATATAACGAATCGCTGTTATATAGCAAATATTCTGCATTTTCCATTGTATCCGCATCAGAAGTAATTTTATTGATAGCAATGTCAATATTTGCACAACTGCTTGCTAATTTTTGCATTTGCAATAAATTTGTTCCAGACATGGGTTTTGTCTCGAAAAAATATTTATGAATATTAGCACCACGACGGGAGGTTAATTTTTCAGGTGTATATGTGTTAATCATGTCAAGATTAGGGAAATTTTCTCTTTTAAAATCACGATAAGTACTTTGATAATAGATTGGTGGTTCAGTTTCTGGTTGCACAGCTTGAATGGCTTGACGTTCTTCTTCGTCAATCGCATTTTGTAATGCTTTTTGCATTTCTAATTGTAATGGTGATTCTGTAGTTTCTGTTTGTGTTGTATTGGAAACTGTGCCAGATGATAAGCTTGTCATGCTTGTTCTACTAGTCGTAGGATTCGTATTTGTTTCTGAATTAGTATTATTATTTGTTGTTGTAGATTTGGATTTTAATTCTGTTTCTGAATTTGTAGTAATATCTGTTATGATTTCTGATTGTGTGGATTGTGTCATAGTAGTTTCTGGAATTGTTTCAAGATTTTCTTGCTGTTTCTTGCAAGCTGTACATGTTAATAATATACTAGTAAGCAAAGTAAATAAGATTATTTTTTTCATAAATAGATGTCTCCTTTTATGAATAACTAATATATAATTGTTTGGTATCCAGTGCAATATCTGCATAGATTGTTTGATAAGGAATATTGCTATCAGGATTAGCAATTACAAAATGATACATGGGAGCTTGTACCATACCAGCATATTGATTATCCTGATATAAAAATAAATTTTGATATAAAAGGCTAATACTATCAACAGTATAAATATATTCTTGACTAAGATAATCTGAAAGAATTGTACATGCTTCATTTACTGTACAATAGGTACCAGGAAGCGTTTCTATTGTATCAGGTTCTTGTGTAGCAATTGCAGGTAATTCTATATAAGCAATCGAATCTGGTGTGAACATTAATAATTTAATTTCCTGTGGGCAAGTTTGCTGTTCTGCATTTTGAAAAGCGGATTTTTTTGTATTGCTAATATTAATATTTGTATTGAGAACAGATAGTTTTAATGTAATATAAAAGGCTTGTATATTGTTAGAAAATTCTAATAATTTAAAATCTTGAATGATTTGTATTTGACACAAAGATGATAAACAGTCGTCTTCTCGTGCATAAAATAAATAAGAACTTAAATAAAATGAAATATTTGCAAAATCAGTTTCTTGTCCGTTTAAATAGATTGTTTGAAATTGGTCTACTACCCCGCCTATATATTCGTTATTACAATAAAGTTTTTTATTATTATCTATTGGTACTGCATCACCTAAATTTATGCTATTTTCAAGAGGATTCCAATTATTAGAAATTTCTTCACCTGTAAATTCTTGAATTATATCAGGGCGATATAAGATACATTTTCCTGAATTTTGGTATTCTAAATATAGCGAATCGCTATTATAAATTAAATATTCAGAATCTTCTAAAG
>CAMWHN010000030.1 GCA_947174085.1 uncultured Ruminococcus sp. | reverse complement strand
ATTTCAGACGGTACATATACAGGAAGGAAAAATTTTATGAGGGATTCATGGAATGATTTCCTGAATAAAAGAACAATTCATTCGGGAGATAAACAGAGCGTTAAATGAAGAACTAAGAAAGCCTGCCAGGTGGAAGCTTCAATGCAGTGCTGTATTTCAGAATTTAAAAGTAAAGCAAACCCAAAAAGAAAAATTACACGAGAAATGTGTGTGTTATTTTCACTGCTATAAGTGTTGCTGTTATGTTATTTGTCATGAATGTCATTATGGTATCCGCCTTCAATATAGATATATTTTCGGCAATCATTCATTTTACGGAGGATAATTTCAAAGTTGATTTCCTTGCTTCTAAAGAGGTTCCTTCTGAGGAAATCATTCAGCTTTTCGTAACATCGAATGATTCTTACGGAATTATTGCAGAATGTGAAAAATATGGAATTTCTTCAGAAACACCGCACTGTCTATCAGAGAGCTATGTTTTGTATGGCAGGTCTGCTGGTATGCAGTATTTCATCCATTTCTGTGCATACTGCAGAAATTGATGAACCTTACACGGAGATTGTAGAAGTGCAAAGTGAAGAACTTTTAACTAGTTATAGTCTTTGGGTCAGCGATTATAATGGTAGTCTGTGTGTAAATGCATCAACATTTTCTTCCGATAAGAGGGAGGAAATCGGGGTGAAAGATCTGATTGTAGAATATAGCTATAATGGAAAGGATTGATATTATGAATGGAATGCAGGTAATTTTCTCAGTTATAATACTGCTAGTCATGAACTTTTCAACTACATCATCGCATTGGAAAGAAGTGGATGTTATTACCATGTGACATGTAAGCATTACGCAAAAGAATCTTTTTTTAACACACAAAGTGATTCAAATACTTCAAATAGTGTTTGGATACTTAAAAAATAATAGAAGAAGTGTATCTATTACACTTTTTTGAGGCTGAGTTTGGTATTAGGATGGCTGTTGAGATACTAACATTTGTTGTAATTATTATTCAAACTTGCAATCCGAGACACTTATCAAAACATTACACAATTTAATTCAGTTCATTTATTTTAAGACTATGGTTATTATTTCTCATATTTACATTTTGCTTAAGAATTTATAGTGACATGTATGACTCTCTTGTCAATTGATATTCTGAGCATATATATGGTTATGTTTTTTCTCTTTATATCCGGTGCAATTGCTGTTTTGCTATTTGCCCCTGTTGGAGTCCAACATAAACCATTAGAGATATATTGAATAGTGTGTATATTGAAAAAGAGCATATAAAATTCTTGCAATAGAATATACATTAATCATTATCTTGGGTGTTTTCAAGATTCATTCTTTTTTCGTTACAATAATATTGTCTATTTTTTCAGCAGGCATTCTCATAATTGCAGGAAAGCCTAAAAATCAGTATTTGAAAAAGTAACAAGTAGGATAGTAGTTTGAAAAAAATTAATAGGAGGAGAATTATGAGATATAAGAAAACAAAAAGCAGAATTCTAGCCATTTTGCTGACAAGTGCATTGTTGATGAATAGTGTTGCTATTTTACCAGCAAGTGCTGTCGAAGACATAAGTAATATGGTTAGTTCTCTTATACAGAGTAAAAATACTGCAGTACACACAGAAGCCTTTGCATATGCACTTTTCACAGGTAATGAAAATACAAATCTGGAAATAAATGCGCAAAAGATAGATATAACAGGTGATGTACATTCTAACAGCCATTTTATTTACAGAGGATCTGAAATTATTTTGAATGGAGCATGTGAAGCCGCAGAAGATGTGACAATCAGTGTATCAGACTCCAATTATCGTGATAAAATGGGTAGTATTACAGATAATACTGAAAAGGTTACAGTACCTGATTATTCAGAAGAAATTCACCAGCATCTTTTGGAACAGGGCGTTTCGGAGTATTATGACTGGATGAGTTTCAGTGACAGATATGTGGACATCAGTAATGGTATTGCTGTGAATGGAACATTAGGAATATATTCTAGCCAGTTCACTGGAAGTGGCATTATCTATGCCAAAGATAGTATCAATTATTCAGTTGGTGAAATTTCCAATTCTGATGGTGGTGCTGTTGTTCTTTGTGCAGCAAATGGCAATATTAATATTTATGCTTCTAATACCACTATCAGTGGTGTTATCTATGCACCTCATGGAACGGTAACGATTACAGGTTCTAATGTAACTATTAATGGTCGTATCATTGCAGATAAGTTTAATTTTTGGGGTTCTAACCTCAAGATTAACAGCGGTGATAATGATTTGGATATTCTTGATTTTCTTTTTATTCCTAAACCGGTAGTAGTTACTGAGGGAGAACTTAAAGAAAATCGTGAAGTTACTTTGGATATCTCACAGACAGAAAAACTTGAGAAAGTTACTAAGGAAGAGACTGTCTGGA
This sequence comes from uncultured Ruminococcus sp., assembly GCA_947174085.1. Taxonomy (GTDB): domain Bacteria; phylum Bacillota; class Clostridia; order Oscillospirales; family Ruminococcaceae; genus UBA3855. Next base: position 9,771 of record CAMWHN010000030.1, on the reverse strand, counting down.
AATTTTACAGGATGGATGGTGATATGAGGGAAGAAGCCGTAGCTGGTATAGATTATGCGATAGATATAGAAACTTCTGACAAATTTACTAAACATATGTTATTTAAAAATTTCGGTACATATGAAGTAGAAGTCACAGTAAAATCGGGAGATTCTGAAAAAACTAGTACGGAAACTGTAGAAGTAGCAGAAGATATTTCTCCACTTGTTGATTTTACAATTGATGACACATATTACTATCGTGACCCTGAAAATGACAGCAAAGCTTCTATTCTTTTGAAAGATTTTTCTTATTCAATTGATAATGATGAAATTGGTCAAAGAATCTGGACACTTTATTATGATGCTAATAATGATGGAATCTTTGACGATTCAGAAGCAGAACTCATCAGTGATGGGAATGAAACTGAAATTGTATACGAGGAAAGCAGAGTTGGCAGATTTAAAATCGAACTGACTTCTGTAGAAACATTTAGTAATACTATTTATAGTCTTATTACAAAAGATGATTTCAGACGTGCCAATACTGATTGCAAAACAATAGAGAGCAAAACATTCACAATTGGCAATACTGCACCAGAATCCAATGTAGAAATCGGACTTGCAAAAGATGTAGACATTGTATTTACTGTAGGTTCTTCTGATACGGAAACTATTGGTTTATACGCTGACAGAATTGAAGAAATCAAAGCTGAACTTGAATCACAAGGTTATCAGGTTTTCTTGTCAACTGTATCTACTTCAAGTTTATCCGCACAAGATACTTTTGCATGGGAAGAATATGACCATTATAATTATTCAGACCGGCATCTTCCCACACTGGATAAACATATTGTTTATGATGGCAATAATATTAAAATGATTGGCTATGGTGCTGCACCTTTGAAAGATTTTTTATTTGTTTCGGATGAAAATGATTCTCAGAAAATTTTTATGTTTGATATTACCAAGGACAGCACTGATTGGCACAGTATGGAGGGTGGCGGATTTCTCTTTAATACATCTATCATTGATGGGCAGATTAGGGGATTTTATATTTTAGCTACAAATTCAGGATTTATGCTGTGTCATGTACAAGGGCAGAGTGTTGAAAGTTTTCAGAATGGTGACAAAAGTTCTATAAGACAGCTTAGAACATTTGGATTTGTCAATAATACTGGCAAAGAACATAACATAAAGATTGTAGTTGATAAGCATTCCATTTCTCTTTGGGATGGAGATACTCTTATTATTGACAATTATCAACTGCCTGAAAATGATTATGGTTATGGTTATGGACCAATTACATCATATGCCAGTCATTCATGTAGACAACAGTCATATTTCACATTCAATAATATTAAAATGGAAACCATTACAGGTGAAAATCTTTCTGATGTTCTGGCGAGCTATGACTGGACAAGCAAGACAAGCAGATATGTTATCAATCTGAGTGATTCACAGCTTAGAGATTTTGAAACAGATGATGAAATTGCAGCAGTATCAAAACAAATTTTGGAAAACGAATTGAATTTTGTAGGTATCGGCAACAGCTCCAATAATTTGCAATATACTGATATTATTCAGTCTGCAGCAGGTTCAGGCATTTATCTGGATTCTACAGATTCTGATACATCCCTTAAAAATCTAGCAAATTATATTATCAGCAGTGAAAACGCTAAGGATTATTCTGTTGATTATTATGTTGCTAAAGATCAGCCTATCCGATATATCAGTAGATATCTGGATTATGAAAATGATCCCATGTATCAGGAAAGTTGGGAATATGAATATGACCCCACGGTATTTTATAATGAAACGCCTGAAGAAGATATTCAGTCATTCATCTCAGATACACCTATTACAGTTTTCAATAAGACTGGAGCATATACTATGCGTCTAAAAGTCAGAGATAATCCTGTAGGAGAGAATGATGCTCTTGATGAATATAGACTATGGTCTAATGAAAGTTCCTATGAAAAAGTTCTGATGGTTCATAACAGACCTGTTGCAGAATTGACTGTAAATGTAACCTCCAATCCGAATGACAATCAGACAGTTTTGGTTAATATTGAAGACAATTGCTATGATTATGATCATCTGGACGAACCAGAGAAAGGCATTGCAAAAAAAGTATACAGATGGAAAAAGCTAACTGATGCAGAGTGGACGGAAGGACCTATCTCTAATAAATTAGAAATCGGTGATATCTATCTGATTAACTTAACTGCTAGGGATAAAGAAGGTCAATGGAGTTATCCAAATATTCAGGTCATCAATACAAATGATTATTACACACCTATTGAAGAAGTAGACGAAGAGCTTCCTGTGATTCATCTTGACCTTGAGAAATCAAGAGCCAATGCAGGAGAAAGTGTCAAGATTACTGGATATGCAACAGATAATATGGGTGTTGAGAGTTTTGAATTGTATATTAATAATGAACTTGTACTTGACCATGCCGGAAGAACCTTCTATACTGGTGATTGTAGCGAAAGTGTTCATATTAGAGCTGTAGCTACTGACCTGAACGGCAATGTGTCAGAAAAAGAACAAGTTCTGACAATTATAGATAATCGTGATAAAACCGCACCAGTTGTTGAGATTACCTCTCCGGATAATCAATCTATTATGGATTTTTCTGTACAGTTTGTTGGCTCTGCTTACGATGAGACACAACTTGCAAATTATCGTCTGGAATATAAAAAACAGGGTACAGATAATTATAATATCATTTCCGAATCTGATAGTACTGTAAAAAATGCATTGCTCGGAGAATGGGATGTATCAGGTCTGGAATCTGGTAAATATGAAGTTAAGCTTTCAGCAGAAGACGGTTCTGGGAATACATCCTATATTATTTATCAATATGAACTGAAACCTAATAGTGAAAACGGAATTATAAATGAAGATGAAGTAGACCATGCTGCTCCAGTTATTATTTTAAATGTTTCAAGCGATTCAGCAAATGTAGGAGAAGAAGTAACATTTGATGTTAATATCAAAGATGATTCTGCTATTTCTGCTGTACAAGTCTATGTGGATGATGAACTTCTTATGGAGAGTTCTGGACAAATTATCCTGACAAAAGCAGAAACGGGAATTGTAAAAGTAAAAGTTTATGCTACAGATGAGTATGGAAATACTTCTGTAAAAGAAACATCTGTTATCTTTGTGGATGATAGTGATAAAACTGCTCCAACAGCATTGATTCAATCACCGGAACATGCAGATACTATTAGTGGAATTATGAACATTATTGGTTCTGCTTATGATGAAAATGAAATGTTGAGATACAGACTTCAGTATAAACAACATGATGCAGAAACATTTGTTACTTTTGCTGAAATGTACAGTATTGTGGAAAATGGTACGCTGGGCAGTCTGAATACAGAAACTTTACAAGATGGTGTCTATGATATCCGCTTGACTGTAGAGGATAAAAGCGGAAATGTTTCCTATATCCAGTATTCTTACATTGTAAATAACAACAAAACAAATGAAGCTTCTGATACAATTAAGCCTGTAATTGATATTGCAGTTTCACAAAATCAGGCAGAAATTGGCGATGAAGTATCCTGTATTATTTCTGTGATGGATAATCAAGAATTGGAAGCAGTAAAAGTTTATCTTGATGACGAATTAGTTTTGACAAGTAATGGTAATTTTAGATTTACTCGCAGTGAGGCTTGTGTTTCCAGAGTCAAAGTATATGCTGTCGATAAAGCAGGAAATTACTCTGTTTCAACAGCAGAATGTCTTTTTATTGATAATCATGACAAAACAGCTCCAGTAGCTGAAATTTCAAATCCAGCTCATGCAAGTGAAATTTCTGGTGCAGTATCCATTAAAGGTACAGCAAAAGATGAAACTGCTGTTCTGAGATATATTTTGCAGTATCGCTTGCAGGGAACAGATGAGTTTATTACATTTGCAGAAAATGTTGATGCTGTAGAAAAAGGTCAGCTTGGTGTGTTGGATACTACAAAGCTTCTGAATGGTGTATATGAAATCCGTTTGACTGTTGAGGACAAAGGCGGTAATTCATCGTATATTCAATATTCTTATGTTGTGAATAATGAGACTGAAGGAAGTGGAGAAATACCGGCAGAAGATGAAAAAGATATTGTTGACCCTGTTATCAGATTAGCACTTTCTAAGACGAATGCCCCTATAAATGAAACTGTAAAGGCTAATATTATTGTAACAGATAATCAAGCAGTAAAGGAAGTCCGTGTACTAGTAAATGGAAAAGAAGTTGAATATCAGGGAAATAAGATTGAATTCACTTCTGATAAGGTAGGAAAAACAACAATAGAAGTTATTGCAAAGGATAGCAGTGGAAATACGGCTACGAAATCGGCTGTTTGCAATTTTTATAATTCTTCTGATAAAAAAGCTCCGGAATTGAATATTATTTCTCCTGAATACGATGCAACTCTCAGCGTTCCTACTGCTATTGTAGGTTCTGCCTTTGATGAAACAGAACTTGCTTATTATACAGTGGAATATCGGTTGAAGGGTGAAAAAGAGTACACACTTTTGACTGAATCTTCAGAAGAAAAGCATAATGAAACACTGGCAGTATTTGACACCACTGTTTTGGCTAATGGTATCTATGAGATTAAAGTATCTGCTTTTGATAATGGCGGAAATATGTCTTATATGACTGGTCAGTATGTTGTAGAAGGTAATCTAAAAATCGGAAATCTGAATCTTGGATTTGAAGATTTGGACACTACTATTTCCGGCGTTCAAGTCGCAGCTTCCAGATACTACAGCAGTGCAAATAAAAAATCTGGTGATTTTGGTGTAGGCTGGTCTTTAGGCATTAGTAGTATTCATTTGTACGAGATGAATGAGATGAATAATTACTGGGATATGCCAACATCTGGATTTGGACTGTTTTCAACATACAGCTTACAGGAAACAGCGTCACATGATGTTGTCATCACCTATGGAGATGGAACAAGCGAGCGTTTCAAGGCAAAATTAACAAAAGACACACAGAAGTTTGCACCCATTACAAACACTTCAATTGTTTTTGAAAGCCCTGAAAATTCTAAAAATAAACTTGAAATTTTGGGAAACAATCAGGTATATACATTAGGATATACAAACGAAGTAAGACTGCTGGATGCTGATGGTGAACTGTTTAAAATTTATAAATATAAACTCACTTTGGGAGATGGTACAGTTTTGATTCTAAATACTGTTAATGGTGTAGAAAGCATTACTGACAGATTTGGAAATGTGATTACAGTATCTGAAAATGGCTATGTAGACAAGAATGGCGAAGGTCTTATTTTTACAAGAGATTCTAAAGGCAGAATTACTGGCATAACATCTTCTTGTGGTAAACATATGAACTATGCTTATGATAAGAATAATAATCTTGTCAGTGTGACTGATGCACTTGGTAATGTGGTTTCGTTCTCTTATGACAATGAACATAACATTACAAACATGACAGATTCCCGTGGGTACGAAGTTTCCAGAAATGAATATGATGAAAATGGCAGATTGGTTGCTACCATTGATGCTGAAGGAAATCGTATCGCTTTTGATCATGATGTTGATGGAAGAACGGAAATTGTAACTGACAAATTAGGGCATAAGACGGTTTATGTCTATGATGACCGTGGAAATGTCGTAAAGGTCACAGATGCGAATGGTAACAGTACTTATACTTCCTATGATGAATATGGTCAGCTTGCTGAGCGCATTGATGCACTGGGTAATATAACCAATTATAAAGTCAGTGCTACAGGTGACTTGCTTTCTTTAACAAATGTACTCGGAGCAACTGTTGAAAATCAGTACAATAGCAAGAATCAGCTTGTATCTGTGACTGCAATGGGTGTTGCTCAGATGATTATCAATTATGATGAAAATGGTCTTCTGACCAGTACGCAGGATGCTTTAGGCAATGGAACTTATTATCAATATGATAGTAATTATCGTATTACTGGTATTTCAGATGAAATTGGTTCAACTATTAGTTTTGTATATGATGCAAAAGGGAATGTCATTTCCTCTACAGATGGTGCAGGCGAAGCAGCATCTTACACTTATGATGAGGCAGGAAATTGTATTTCTAAAACAGTAATCAAAAATACACTAAATGGTGCAGAAAATATCACCGAAAAATATGAGTATAATGCCATTGGAGAATTGGTTCGTATTATTTATGCAGATAATTCTTCCACCAGCGTTGAGTATGACGGGAATGGAAACGTGACCACTTCTGTTGATGAAAAGGGCAGAAGAACACGGTATGAATATGATGGAAACAACAATCTTATCAAGATTACTTACTGTGATAATACTTCTGAAACTTTTGAATATGATGCAGAAGGACGGAATGTTAAAGCAACCGATAGAATGGGCAGAAGCATGACAATGGCATATGATAAAGTAGGAAATATGATAAGTATGACCTATCCGAATGGTGCTGTTGAAAGCTATGTCTATGATGCAAAATACAGACTGATATCTGTAACAGATATTACTGGTGGTGTAACATCTTATGAATATGATGTAATTGACAGAAATACTGCCATTGTAGATGCTATGGGCAATCGCACAGAATTTGATTATAATGAAAATTCTATGCTCTGTTCTATGACTGACCCGAAAGGCAATCTATATTACTATGATTATGATGCAAATGGCAACAGAACCAAAGTGACAATGCCTGATGGTACAAGCATTCAGACAGCCTATGATGCAAGAGGCAGGATTACAAGTCAGACTGACCAGAATGGTTATGTAACATCCTATACTTATGATGGAGCTGATCGTTTAATCAGTGTCACAGATGCTCTCGGCAGTACATGGAAGTATACTTACAATTCTGTAGGCGAGCTTGTTACAGTAGCTGATGCTAATGGCAATATTACCACTTATGAGTATGATGCTCTTGGAAGAATTATCAAGACTACAAATGCTGCCGGAAAAATTGCTGTATGCACTTATGATGATGCTGGAAATATCCTCACTTCAACAGATTATGCCGGAAATACTACTTCTTATACTTATGATGAATTTGACAGACTGATTGAACAGAATATTGCAGGCAGTATCACAACGTTTAACTATACTGATTATGGTCTGCTTTCTTCTGTAACAGATGATTCTGGTACAATCAGCTATGCATATGATGATATGGATGGTCTGACAGCAGTTACCTTAGCTGATGGAACACAGATTCATTACAGTTATGATTCCTCACATCGTTTAACAGGTGTATCTACAGCATATGGCAATACTTCCTATGAATATGATACTCTCAGCAGATTAATAAGAGTTGTTGACAGAAATGGTCTTGCAACTGTTTATGAGTATGATGCAAACGGCAACAGAACTGCTGTCAAATATGCAAACGGAATTACTGTTTCCTATGCATATAACGAAGTAAATCAGTTAATCAGCGAAAAAGCAGTTGACAAACATACCAATATCATGATACAATATGCTTATACGCTTGGCAAGGCTGGTGAAAGACTTTCTGTAAAAGAGCCTGACAAGACTATAGAATACACCTATGATGCATTATATCGTTTGACTGGTGAAAAAATTATCAAAGCTGACGATATTACTGAAACATACTACACCTATGACAGCGTTGGCAACAGATTAACTAAGACAGAAAACAGCAATATCACAAACTACAGCTATAATAATCTGAATCAGCTTGTGTCTGAAACAGGCATTGTGTACAAGTATGATGCAAATGGCAATCTAATTGCAAAGACGGAAAAAAATCAGAATACGACTTATACATTTGACGCACAGAATCGCCTTATCAGAGCAACAATTTCCAATGGTCAGAACGTCACTATAGAAGAATACGCTTATGACTATGCCGGAAACCGGACTGCAAAAACAACCGAAGGTGAAACCACAAAATATATTGTAGATACGAATGGTGTTCTGTCACAAGTTCTCTATGAACTTGACGGAAACGGCAACTTGAAAACTTTCTATACGCTCGGTGCAGAATTGATTAACCTTGCACAAGATGATACTGTTCATTACTATCTGTATGACGGACATGGAAACGTCAGAGCATTGGCAGATGAAAATGGTATTGTAACAGATACTTATGATTATGATGCATTTGGCAATCTGACACAGCAGACAGGCGAAACAGAAAATACTTATCTCTACTGCGGAGAACAGTATGATGTCAATACAGGTTTCTACTACCTGAGAGCAAGATACATGAATCCGTCTACAGGCACATTCATCTCAATGGACAGCTATCAGGGCAGTATGTTTGACCCTGTAAGTCTGCATAAGTATCTATATGCAAATGCAAATCCAGTCATGTATTCTGACCCGACAGGCTACTTCTCTCTGGCAGAAATGGATGTCACACAGGCTATTAACTCTGTCCTTGACAGTATTCTGACACCAAATTTCAGAGCATTTCTGAACATGGCGAATAAAATTTCCACCATTTATGATACAGGTGTTCAGATATTCAGGACGCTGACAGACCCGAATCTGTCTGCTGATGAAATGCTTGGCGCACTTGCACGTGGTGTGATGACAAGTTTGTTCATTAACAAGATGTGTGAAATCAAGGCAATAGGTCCGATTATCAGCAAAATCATGATGGGATTCGGACTGGTTTCACAGTTTGGCAGCATTATGGAAGCAGCGAATGATGGTGACTGGGATTTAGTAGCTGCACGGACAGTACAGCTGATGGCTGACCTTGTGTCTTTACATCAGAGTTGTTTTACAGGTGATACTTTAGTAGCAACGGAAAACGGACAAAAACGCATTGACGAAATTGAAATTGGTGACATGGTATGGGCATACAATGTGGAAACTGGGGAAACCGAATTAAAGGAAGTAAAGAATGTTTTTGTGCATAATGTTGTTGGTATTCTGCATCTTTATACGACTGATGGAGATATTGATACAACTACAAATCACCCATTCTATGTAATCGGTAAAGGCTGGGTAGCTGCTGGTGACCTGTCCGCTGGTGATGAGGTTTATTTACTGGACGGTTCTTGTGCATTTGTTACAAGTTCTGATTTTGAGGAACTGGATGACATTATTCAGGTTTATAATCTCGAAGTTGAGGATTTCCATTCTTACTTTGTTGGTGATGTGCCTGTTTTGGTGCATAATTATACTCAAAAAGATGTTAAAGATTTACAAACAGGTCCTAAGAATACAACAGTTTGTGTAAAAACTAAAAGAGAAGCTGATGCACTTTTGAAAGAAGCTTTTCCGGATTATCAAAAAGTAAGTGGTACGGGAATTGAAAGATTAGGAATTGTTGATAAAAATGGAAATCTTGTTCCAATTGTTAGTGAAAAAAGAAAGAAAAATAAGATGAAGCAATTTAAAAAAGGCGGAACTTACCATAAAGATTATTTTATGGATTATAGCCAAAATCCACCAGTTATATATGGACATGAAAATAATATACATGGCATGTTTCCTCATATAAATATAAAAAGAACAGATGGAATAAAAGTTCTAATTAACATTACAGGGTGATTTTATGGACAAAGAGAGATTACTCAGAATAATTGAAGGGGGCAAGCAAGTAGGATTTGAGGATGTAATTATACAAAGCAACAAAAAAATATGCTATACATATGCTATACAGAAATTAAATAATAGTTATATTGTTTATATTGATGAATATGATTTAGATAAATTATGGTTAGATGAATCTGATGAAGAGGTGTATGTTTATGATAATTTAGCAACTTTATTGGAAAAACAACCTTTGAAATATGGCATAATATTTGAATATTTAAGT
>CAMWHN010000029.1 GCA_947174085.1 uncultured Ruminococcus sp. | reverse complement strand
CCGTAATTGTGATATTTTATTTTCATCAATTGAAATATGTTCAGCTTGATTCTGCAAATCATCAGAAATATCTTTTAGTTCAATCAAACAAGCTTGCAGTCTTGGCAAAATTTCCTGAATATCCGGATAAACGTCTTCAATTTCATGTAATAATTGCATCGCATTTTGAATTGTTATATTATCATTATCAAGCGCATTCGCACTGTTAGACAAATTATAAATAATTTTCTCAGAATTTTCAGCTTGCATTAACGCCGTTTCTAATTCATCTTCTTCGCCAATTTTAAGATTTAATGCACCAATTTCCTGAATTTGCTTTTGCAAAATTAATTTTTTCTGCTGACGTTTTTGCTGTTCAGATTTTAATTTTTTTAATTCTCTTGCAATATTCTGCAAATTTCTAAAAGCTTCTTGATACGCAAGTAAAAATTCAGAATTACCGCCAAATTCATCAAGTACTTGCAAATGATGTTCAGAATTTAATAAAACTTGATTATCATGTTGTCCATGAATAGAAATTAATAATAATCCAATTTCTTTTAAATTAGACACGCTTGCAGTTTTTCCATTAATTCTGCCAATACTTCCGCCATCGGCTCGGATTTCTCTTGTGAGTGTTACTTGTTTTTCATCACAAGCAACATGCATTTCAGATAATAAATTTATTACTATATCAGGCAAGTTTGTAAACAAAGCTGTAATGCTTGCACGTTCACAGCCAGTACGCACCCAATCTTTAGAAACACGCTGACCTAATACAGCTTGAATCCCATGAATCAAAATAGATTTTCCTGCACCAGTTTCCCCAGTAAATACATGAAAAGCATGTTTAAAACTAATACAAGCTTTTTCAATCACGGCAAGATTTTCGATATATAATTCTTCTAACATGATTTTTTATCACCTGTTTTGAAATTTTTTATTAATTCTTCAGCAAGTTTTCTAGCTTGCTCCTGTGTTCGCACCAGAACAAAAATAGTATCATCTCCGGCAAGTGTTCCGACAATATTTAATAAATTCATACTGTCAATTCTAGTACAAACAGCTTGCGCCGTTCCGGTATTGCATTTTATTACAAGCATATTTCCGGCATAATCTATTTTTAATATATTACTTATAAATAATTCTTGCTGATTTAAATTTATCTCTGCTTCCTGATAGCAATATTGCTGATTTTCATCAGCTTTTTTAATTAAACCTAATGCCCGAATATCTCTTGAAATTGTTGTCTGTGCAACTGGAAAACCTAAATTTTTTAAAGCACTCTGCAATTCTTCTTGATTACAAATTTTTTCTGAACGAATTAATTTTAAAATTGCTTTTTGTCTTGCATTCATGAAAAATTTCCACTCCTTAATTTATTCTGTTCCTGAAATGCCTTTAATAGAATGCATTAATTTTTGATTGACTGAATCAAAAAAACTATTATTTTTCATGCTAATTAACGCAATTTTATGCTTTGATTTTCTAATTTCCAATACATAGCCGACTGGAAATGCTATTGGCGGTTCGCCGTCTGCACTCAAACAAATTTGCCGAGAGTAATCCGCTGTATGCTGAATTTTAATAATTCTCTCAGGAGCTAATAACAACGGTCTATAAAAAAGTGAATGTGGACAAATCAACGCAATTTCAATACAAGATAATTCCGGTTCTATCAGCGACCCACCGGCAGACAATGCATAAGCAGTAGACCCTGTAGGCGTACTGCAAATGACACCATCTGCACGGTACTTGCCTATTAAAGCATTATCTGCGAAGACAGAAAAATCAAATACTTTGCCATAGAATCCAGAAATTGCAATATCATTTAGAGCCATGAATTTCATTTTTTTGCCATCGCCGTTTAATACAGCTTGTAATAGCATACGTTCAGAGCAATGATATTCGCCTTGAAATAATTTTTGTAATTCATCAAGCTGATTACTTTCTAAACTTGCCATAAATCCAAGATGTCCTGTATTAATGCCCAATAACTTTGCACAAGAGCCAATCATTTGCCTTGCACAGCGCAAGATAGTCCCATCACCACCGATAGCTATTACAATATCCACATGATGTACTAAATTTGCAAAAATTCCATACTGCATATAATCACATTCTGCAAATTCTGACGCATAAGATTCATCTGTATATATTTCAGCACCTAGTGCATGTAATTTATGACAGACTTGCAAAGCACAAGACAGGGCATATTTTTTTTGAAAATTCGGATAAATTGCAAAACTTAGCATAATTCTCACCTAAATTTATATTTTATTTTTTCAGCCAAACAAGATATTCAATATTACCAGAACCGCCTTGAATAGGCGACTCACAAGAATTTTTTATAATAAAACCAGTTTGCTTTGCAAAATCTAAAATATTCTGTAATACTTGCTGTCTAATTTTTTCAGATTTCACAACACCTTGTTTATTTAAAAATTTTCTTCCGGCTTCAAACTGGGGCTTAACAAGTGCAATACAATCAGCATTATCTGCTAATAAATCATATACAGACGGCAAAATATATATAAGAGATATAAACGAAACATCAATACTACAAAATTCTGGTAATTCTAAAAAACTAGATTTATTTAAATTTCTAATATCTGTATTTTCTAAATTAATTACTTGTTTATTATTTTTTAATTTTTCTGCTAACTGGTCATGACCGACATCAATTGCATAAACTAATTTTGCATGATTCTGAAGCATACAATCTGTAAATCCTCCAGTAGACGCACCAACGTCCATGCAAATTTTATTTCTGGGATTTACTGCAAATACTTGCAAAGCATGTGCTAATTTTAAGCCACCTCTGCCGACAAATTTTAAATCTTCCAGTATAATTTTATCAACATCTTCTACTAGAATAGACGGCTTTGTACAAACTTTGCCATTTAATAATACCTTGCCATTTTTTAATAATAATTTTGCTCTTGAGCGACTTTGGCAAAGTCCACGCTCAGCCAGAGCAATATCAATTCTTACTGCCATATGCATAAATATATCTGCAAACGGCTTGTGCAGATAATTCAGATTTATCTAACAAAGCAGCCACAGACGCATGTTTTAAAAAACTATCTGCGGATATTCTAACATATTGCCCTTTAAAACCATACTGTGCTAATAAAGACCCAAAAATAGTAGAAATACCGCCATAGCCACTACTTTCTTCAAAAAACATCACGGTTCGATAACGCAAAGCCATTTCTACTAGTTCCTCTTGCAAGGGAAAAATTCTTGTTAATTTTAATATACTAGTTTCATAACCAATTTTTTTACAAGTACAATGCGCTTCCCAAATCGCTTGATACACTCTCCCATAAGAAATTAATAATATATCCGAATTAGATTCTGTAAAATAATAATTTGTATTTAAATTTTTTTTAGGAAATTTCATATTTGCATCATTGCCACGAGGATAGCGCACTGCTGTTAATCCTGTATCTTCTTGAATAGCTCTTTTTAGACAAAGCTTTAATTCTTCATAGCATGCGGGTGCATAAATTACTGACTCGGGAATAGATGTCAGCATAGGCACGTCAAAAGTTCCTTGATGTGTTTCGCCGTCTTCGCCGACAATACCAGCTCTGTCAATTCCTAATACAACATGTAATTTTCCAATTGCAACATCATGCAAGAGCTGATCATAAGCTCTCTGCAAAAACGTAGAATATACAGCGAATACTGGTATCATTCCGGCAGATGCAAGCCCTGCTGAAAATGTCACAGCATGTTGTTCGGCAATTCCTACATCATAAAAACGCTCTGGAAATTTTTCTTGGAAATATTGCAATCCTGTTCCATAAGTCATAGCTGCCGTAATGGCACAAATTTTATTATTTTGTTCTGCTAATGCTGTTAATTCTTTTCCGAATACATCAGAATAGCAATCTTTCCCAGAAACTTCGGGATTCCCTGTCATAATATCAAATTTAGACACCCCATGAAATTGACTTGGATTTTGTTCCGCCGGCAGATAGCCTTTGCCTTTCACAGTTTTTACATGAATAAATACAGGCGCATCATAACGCTTTGCAGTTTTAAATACTTCTTCCAGTTGTTGTAAATTATGCCCATCAACTGGACCTAAATATACAAAACCAAACTGTTCAAACATAGTTGCCTGTTGAAATATCACACGTTTAAAACTATCTTTTGTTTTTTTCAAAACTTTCACAGCCGGCATGCCAATTTTGGCATTACTTAATAAATTTTTTTCAAGCTGTTGTTTTTTCTGTACATAGCGTTCACTCTCTCGAATAGAACGCAAATAACCTGAAACAGCTCCCACATTTCCAGAAATTGACATATTATTATCATTTAAAATAACAATTAAATTTTTTAATTTTTTCTTTCCACCGTTATTCAAACCCTCAAATGCCAAACCGCCTGTTAATGCACCATCACCAATAACAGCAATCACTTTATGATTATCATTTTTTAAACGCATTGCTTCCGCAATGCCACAAGCAACAGAAATTGACGTACTGCTATGCCCACTAATAAACACATCATGTTCAGATTCATCAGGCTTTGGAAAGCCGGCAAGACCATTTTCTTTTCTGATACTCTCGAATTTATCTGCACGACCTGTTAGAATTTTATGCGTATAACACTGATGTCCAACGTCCCAAATAATTTTATCTTTGGGAGAATCAAATATCCTATGCAAACCCATTGTTAATTCTACTGTTCCTAAATTAGACGCTAAATGCCCACCGTTTTTAGAAATAACACGAACCATCAAAGCACGAATTTCTTTAGCAAGTTTCCGGCATTGATAAAAATTTAATTTTTTCAAATCCTGTGGGAGTGTTAGCTCACTAAGCTTATATTCTTTAGATTCTTGATTCATAATACTCATATTTTTATCACTTCCCATCATAAATTTATTGCAAAGGCATAAATGCACCAATCATAATACCCAATATCGCCCCACATACAACTTGTAACGGCGTATGCCCTAGCAATTCTTTAAATTGACTTTTTTTATCTGCCTGTTCATCTTGTGAAAATAATTTTAACATAATTGCATTTAATTGCTTTGCATGTTTTCCGGCTTCTAGTCTCACATTTGCCGCATCATACATGACAATTGCCGAAACAACAAACATAATCGCAAACGCAGACGAATCCCAGCCGTTTAATCTTCCTGTTGAAATCAACGACGCACATACCAAAGACGAATGCGAACTTGGCATACCACCAGAGCCATATAATCTTTCTACATTAAATTTTGTATTCTGCATAAAAAATAAAATAAATTTCAAAACCTGTGCCGCTGCCCACCCCAGAACACCAGCACACAAAATCGGATTATATATCATAAATTCTCACTTCCTGCCATTACTGCACCCGTACTAGAAGTGCGTCTGTTAAGGCGTGTAAAAATTCAGTATTTTCAAAATTATCTAACGCTTGATGTGCCATTTTTGTTAATTCTGCGGCTTGTTTTTTGGCTTCTTCAATCCCTATAAGACTTACAAACGTTGTTTTATTTTCTTCTGCATCACTGCCAACAGGCTTGCCAAGTTGTTCTGACGTACTTGTCACATCAAGAATATCATCAATAATCTGAAACGCTAATCCAACATAATTGCCATAATCTCCGGCAGATTGTATTTGTTCCGGCGTAGCATTGCCACAGATGCAACCCATTTGACAAGACGCTTGCATTAAAGCACCTGTTTTGCCAAGGCACATCATTTGCAATTCGTCCATTTTTACATGTTCTTGGGTTTCAAACTGCATGTCCAGCATTTGACCGCCAATCATACCAGAAACGCCCTCACGTCCTGCGAGAATTTTTATTAAATTAATTTTCTGCTCTGGATTTAAATTTTTATCTTTTGCAATTAATTCAAACGGCATACAAATTAAAGCATCACCGGCTAAAACTGCCGTTGCCTCTCCGAAAGCCTTATGACAAGACGGCTTGCCACGTCTAAAATCATCATTATCCATACAGGGCAAATCATCAAAAATCAAAGATGAAGTGTGTGTCATTTCCATGGCACAAGCAACAACATCTGCTGAATTTAAATCTCCGCCACATGCTTGACAAAAAGCATAAATCAAAGCTGGTCTAATTCGTTTGCCACCTGCTGTCAAAGAATATTGTATTGCTTCAAATAATTTTTCAATATTCATTTCTGTCTGTTTCTGCATAGATTCTAATACAGCATGCATATAATTTTGCACACGTTCAGCATATTCTGCCAATTGCTTATTTACTAAATTATTATCATTCATAAAATTATTTTCCTCACTTTCCACCTTAACCCTAATGCAACCATCTGGCAGGCAAATCTTTAACATATCTCCTGTCTGTACTTGCTTGACAGATTCAACTAGTTTATTATTTAATAAAATTTCAGGATATATTTTTTGTGTTGCAAGTTCAGCTCCTACAGACGGTGTTGACGCACGCAAATCCGCAACAGCATCTGTTAGTGTAATATCCGTTTCATGCCCGATTGCTGAAATCACAGGCGTTTGACAGGAATAAACTGCTCTTACAATTTTCTCTGAATTAAAAATATCTAAATCTTCTGCACTGCCTCCGCCTCTGCCAAGAATCAGCACATCACAGCCCTGTGTATCTGCAATGGCAAGTGCCTGACAAATTTCAGATTCTGCTTGTTTTCCCTGCATTTTTGCGGGAAATAATATAATTTCAGCCAATGGACAACGTCTTTCTAAAATTTTCAGCATATCTTGTAAAACAGCACCTTTTGACGAAGTAATTAAGCCAATTTTATTTGGTTCTTCAGGAATCTGTTTTTTTACAGAATTATTAAAAATTCCCTCTGCATACAAGATATTTTTTCTTTGTTCCAAACCACGTTGCACACTGCCTAAGCCTTGCAATAACATATCTGTCACATGCAATTGAAATGTGCCACTTACTGAATAAATATCCGCATTTGCCGAAGCAATCACCTGTATGCCATTTTTGACCTCAAATCGCAAATTTTCTGCCAAATGCCGAAACATAACAGCTTTGACAGAACTTTCTTTGTCACGCAATGAAAAATACAAATGTCCGGAATCCTGTATTTTTAAATTTGCAATTTCGCCCTTTAATAAAAGCAATTGCAAATCTGGATAATTTCGGACAATCTGCATTGCTTTATGATTTAATTCAGAAACTGTCAGGACTGCCATAGAGAGTTGCATAAACAGCCGTGCCAACTGCATTATCACAGGAAAATGCAGGTTCTGCAAAGGCTGTTTCTGTTTTAGAATCAAAATACTCTGCAATTTGTTTCTGAATATATTGATTTGACATCACACCACCGACATATAATACAGGCAAATTTTGTACTTGTTCTAATACAAGACTGGTCATTTTTTTTAAAATTTCAGAAATCGCTGTGAAACAAAACTTTGCAATATCACAAGCCGACATATTATCTTGATACATACCAGCACACTGATTTTCCAAACCAGACATACAACAAGAAAGACCTTTCATAACAGGTTTATATTTAAAAATTTTATTACTTTGCATGGCAAGCTGTTCTAATTCTTTGCCACAGGGGAAATTTAATCCTAACATAATGCCGATTCTGTCAATTAATTGCCCTGCTTTTAAATCCATTGAAGACGAAATATTTTTGATAGCTAATATAGTATTCTCATCTGGTTCACACAAGACACAATCCGTTGTACCGCCACTAACATGAAAAGCCAGAAATTTTTGATTTCTCCATGCGAGTTTTTTTGCGGAATACAATCCAGCTAAAATATGTCCTACTTGATGGCTTGTCTGATACACAGGAATATTTAACACATGCCCTAACATCTTTGCAGTACTTTGACCGCAAAGAAAACAGGGCATATATGATTTTTCAATATTTCTTGGACGAACAGAAACACCAATGCCGGCGAATTTTTTTTCTGAAATATTTAATTCTTGCAATACTTCCGGCAATTGTACCACATGATGAAATACAGCGTCACTCTGTCTTAAGCCTTTTTGACCGGATTTCACAGGCAAAAGTTTTTTTGCTTGCAGAATTTTTTTTTCATCAGTATCATAAACAGCTATCGAAGTTGTATAATTACTAGTATCCAATCCAAGATATAACGCCATTAATTTTTTTCTCCCTGTGTCTTACGAGTATAATTCCCCAAAATGCCGTTAATAAAAGCTGTATCTTCTGAACTAGCATATAATTCTGACAAACGAATTGCTTCACTAACAACAACATTCACAGGCGTTTCAGAACAATATTTTAATTCATAAATTGCCATACGCAATAAAATTAAATTGATTCTTGCAATGCGACTTAACGCACGTTTCGGGCTGTAAACAGCAATAATTTCATCTAAATCCTGTGTTTTTGAAATAATACTATTTACAAATTCTTCTACTTGTGAATTTACTTCAATTTCATCGATTTCATTTGCAAGTGCGAATAATTCTCCTAAGGAATCATCTCTAAAAGATGCTTCAAATAAAATTAAAAATGCATTTTCTCTGCATTGATGTTTTTTCATAAAACCTCCTGTGCGATACCGCTGATTTCCACATTGACATGTATAGCCGTTACACCTGTCATGTCTTGAATACTTTGCTTAACAATCTGCTGAACACGTCCGGCAACCGTTGCGGCACGGCTATTGCTGTTGACAAAAATTTTTACTTCTACAGCAATTGCCCCGCCAAGATTCATAATTTTAACACTAGTTTCCGGCACAAGTTCGGCTACACCCTTAATATCTTTAATAGACAGTGCAACAACTTTCCGAAGTGCTTCGTCTGAAATCTGAATCGTCCGTTCAGATTTTTTCATCTGTTCCATACTCATTTTTTTCACGACTTCCTTTCATAAACTAATATATATATTTTAGCATAAATTTATACACTTGTCAATCAGAATATACACGAAAATTATTTTACTTCAAAAATCCGGATATTTTCAGCCGGAATAGATACTTCTTCCAGAATTGCAGATTTAATTAAAGCTGCACCGGACTCATCAAGCCCATCTGTACGCACAACAACTTTAGCCGTATCGGCATCTAAATACACAACACAATCTGAAAAGCCTTGTGATTTAATTAACGCTTCAATTGTTCCTTCATGTTCAATCATGCTAGCTACTTCAGCGGCATTTAATGCCACACTCACAGCTTCATCATCTGTAATATCACCACCCCCCATAATCATTTGTAACGTCTGAACAGCTTCATCACGATTCGTTGTTTTTTCCAGTCTTGCCTTTGCAAAATAATCCGCTGCCGCATCTGGTTCAGCTTCAGCATTTACAAATTCCGTATCTCCATAATGCGGAATTGTAATATTATCTTCTTGTGTTTGTTCAATTTCTGTAACAGGCGTTGTTTGAACAGTCTGTAAATCTGTTTTTGTATAGGCATAATTAATATATACCGCTGTTGCAAGCAACACTGTCAAACCGGATAAAATTAATTGTTTTTTTCCAATAATCAGAGATGGCTTTGACATAATTATGACTCCTTTCGTATTGTGGTCTGTTCAAGTTGTGTGACATAAATTTGCGCTGTACGCAAACCGCATGCCACAGAAACAGCTTGATAAACAGTTTCCTGCACAGTGCTTTTTCCTCCGCCCTCACAGGCGACCACAACACCTGTAATTGCCGGAAGTGATATAGATTCTACTAATGCCTCTTTTTGGGAACCGCCGATTGTTACATAACGGCTATCCGCTTCTTGTGCATAGTGATACGCTTCACTTCCCTGAATTGTCACTAATACTTCTACCTTTCCAACACCTGTGATATTACTAAGCATTTCTGCAAGCTGTTCCTGTAATTGCAAACGATAAGATTCTTGTGAAATTAATTCAGCATTTTCAGATTCTTGTGCTTTTGGTTCTTCCTGTGAAGATTCTAAACAAGAAGATAATAAAATACATAATATTCCTAGCATACCTATAATTACCAAAATATGTATTAAAATATCTTTTTTAAAATTTGCTTTATATTTATTCCAGAATTTCCGTAACATGAATTTCTACCTCCTCTCCGAGTGCCTGTTTTAGCACATGGCAGGCTTTTTGAAAATCATCACATACTGCGCTGACTTCACTAATAAATATGCTTTGATTTTCATCAATATGCACAGTAACATGTAATTCAGAACAAGAAATTTCTTCTTGTGTGAGTAATAAATATAATGCTTGTTCTGCATATTTCTCTGTAACAGCTTGTGCGCTTTCCTGTGAACGTTCTTGTTGTATTTCTACCAGAGAAACCGGAAATTCTAAATTTGTCAACGATACTGCAAGGCTAATGACAAATAATAATGCTATTAGAAATCTAACTTGTTTCGCAAGAACAGCATTTGGACACACTAGCGTACAAACAGCAACAGCAATGCTTAACATACAGACAGAAATCACAGATATTTTTAGCGATTCTATCATAATTCAGCCCCCGCTTCCTAAAGCTATCATGATGCCTGTACTGACAATAAACATAACAGAAAAACTGACAGCAACAGAAAATCCAACAGATAATACAGATTCTAAATTTTTAAATAATCTTACAAGCCCAGAAGCAGAAAATAATTCTGCTATGGCAGAAGCAATCGCTGTAACGGCTTTATATAAAAATAATTCTATTAAAACTGGTAATAATAACGCAATAATTGCTAGAATCCCAATCATACCAGTTGCGGATTTTAATACATTCATACTGCCTAATACAGCCGTATACGCATCAGAAATAGCACCACCCACAAACGGTATAAATCCGGAAATGGCATATTTAATTGCTTTTGTGCCGAGCTTGTCCGTTGCATTAGAAACAATGCTTTGTACAGATAAAAATCCTAAAAATAATGCCATTAAAAAGCCTAATATCCAGACAGTAATTTTCTGTATCAGCTTTACCATACCCGAAAGAGAAATTTCCGGATTCACTGCATCTACAAGCCCCATGCCAAGACACATTGTTAAAAACGGGAATAATATTTTTACAGCGATTTCTAATGCAATATTACATAAAATTACCATAGCACTTTGATAACCTACAGAAGCTGTTAAATTTCCGTTTACGCCTAAAATTCCCCCAAAAATTGCTGAAAATAGTAACATAAAATCTGCGGATTTTTCTAATATCTGTGTAGCATGCAGAAATATTTCTGTGAAAGGGGTAATAATTGCACCTGTGGCACATAATACTGTAATAACATCATAAATTTGGGTAATTGCATTTTTCTGATGTTTTAAACTTCCGGCAAGAGCTGATAATAATATCACGCCGATTAATAATCCTAATACTTGCAAAGGCGCATGGATTTGATTTTTAATACTATCCAGAATATTATGCATAAAATCAGAAAATTGCATTTCTGTCAGACTAGTAATATCTTGTTCTAAACCGATTTCTTGTAATAAATCTCCTGTTCCGCTTGCGTTTAGCAATTCTGAAAGTGTTTCGTCATAATAATACTGAATTTCTTCTGTACTCATTGCATTACCTCCAGTACTGTTTCCGCAAGTGTTAAAAACAATGGCAAAGCTAATAATATTAATAATACTCTGCCACATAATTCAACAACCGTGCTGATTGCATTTTCTCCACAGTCTTTACAAATATCAATTCCCAACTGTGTTAAATACGAAATGCCAACAGCTTTGCATAAAATTCCAAAATAAGAACTATTTAAATTCGTTTTTGCATAAATATTTTCTGCTGTATGAAAAATCTGTTCTAAATCTGGCATGATAGCTAATAAAACCAGTACACAAACAGCAATGCTTACTAATACACCTTGTACTTTTTGATATTGCTTTAATATTAAAATTAAAATACAGCCGATGATACAGAAAATAACTGTCGTTTCAATATGCAAATTCACAGCCCAAACACCGCCTTGACAGTATCAAATAACGTGCTAATCTGGTCAATAATCAGCATTAAAACAACAATCAAACCGGCAAGCGTTGTCATCATTGCTTGTTCTTCTCTGTCCGCTTTTTTCAGAACAAGACTTAGCACAGATACAATAATACCTGTTCCGGCAATTTTAAAAATCAAATCAATATCCAATTTCCATACAGCCCCTTATTTTTTAAATAAATAAAATTGCTAGCATTGCACCGCCTAACCAGCCTAATGATTGATATAACTTGCTTTTCTTTTCACAACCTGACCTGCATTGTTCACAAGCTGTCTGCATTTGTGTCTGATATAATGCAATCACAGCAAGCTGTCCCTGTGTATCTGTTTTGCCTAATTCATGTCCTAAATTTTGTAAAATCTGTTTTGCTTGTGACGGCAAATTACTTTCTTGTATTGCTTCATGCCAAATAATTTCCGGTGAAAATTCAGGTGATAATTTTAATTTTTTCAGAAAATTAAAATCCTGATAATCTGGATTTTCTTCTAATATAGAAAATAATTCTTGTAATGGCAAGTTCTGATAGCGTATATAAATTGCACAATCTTCCAGTAATGGAAGTAATTTTTGATAGTGTCTTACCTGATTTTTTATATTATATGCCGTATCCATGCCTGTGCCAGCGCAATCTAATATAATACCTAAAAT
>CAMWHN010000028.1 GCA_947174085.1 uncultured Ruminococcus sp. | reverse complement strand
TATCAGGATAAGCTTTTAATGTCTGTTGGGCTTGTTCTAAAGAAAAAATTTCTGATTTTTTTCTCTCAAAGACAATTTGAATTTGTTCTTTCAAGTGATAAAAAGACTGTAAATCAATTTTTGACTTCTCTACTTGTTTTTCTTTTTCAAAAGCACTTTTTTCTAAATCTGAAAATTCTTTCTGGAATGTTTCAAGTGTTGCACCAGAATCTATTTTCTGATTCAATTCTAGGAGTTTATCTAGCTCAGAATCGTTTGTCCATGAAAACGGTTTCTTTGCATCACGTTTTTGCATGGGCAATGCACCTTTCACAAATGTGATAATGTAAAATTGAATTGTCCGTAATATAATGATTTGTGGTGCATCTGTTGGATAATTTGATTTTTCTGTGTTGATTTTTTGGATAAGGTCACATTCATATTTTAATTTTGCTCTGATTCTGTTTTTGAGTGCATATTCACTGTAAAATTCTCCTAATGATTTCAAACGGATAAATTGACTAGCATTTTTAGATTTGACAGAAATATATTTTCCAGTCTTGACAATGTATTTTTCTTTTTTCAGTTTGTCAAGAAGTTCATCAAAAGTTTTGGATTGCATTAAAAGTCTGTCGATATCCTGTCGAAGTTTTTCTCTTGTAGATGTTGAAGGAACTTTGTATTCTTTTTCAATATTTCTAATTTGTTCTACATAACACTCTTGTGCTTCAAATCCGTTTTCTGTTTCACGATATGGAATTTTTAGTTCATCCAGTTTAGCCTGAACAAAAGATTGTTTATCTGGATTAGCGTAATAAAAAGATTTATAAGGCGATTGTTTTTGGTACTCTAATGTTTCGTTTTTTCTTTCCAATGAAAGTAATTTTGTTTTTAATTGCCGAACATGTTCCACAGATAATTCAGAATCAGAAATATGTTTCATTTTTCGGATAGCAGAGATTATTTTTTTTTCATCTTGTGTTTTTTTAAATTCTTCAATATTCTGATGTGCACACTTTGCATTCTTATCTTCTCTTGTAAATCTATGTTGGCTTAGAATTTTTTCCATGTAAGCTCGCTCGTTTTCCTCCCATGCAGTCAATTGATTTTCTTTTATGCTTTTTGGATGGAATCCTTGTTCCATCAATGCTGATTTCATTGATACACCTTTGTTTAAACCATTTTTTCTTCCTTGTGTATAGAATGGAATAAAATCAATATGTAAATGTGGGGTTGCTTCGTCCATGTGCAGAACAGCATTGAAAATATACAAATTGGGATTTCGTTGTTTGAAACTTTGAATATATTCGTCAAGCATTTGTTTTGTGATGTTTCCATTCTCGCTTCCACAAGGAGAAGTTTTACAGTCACCAAACTGAACAATGATTTCATAGAATGCTTCTTCCCGTTTACTGTTTGTAATGTGTTGATAGTAATCTGAAATTTTTCTGTCATTCCGTTTTTGTTTCGCATTATATTCTTCTACTGCTTTTTCAAAAAGTTCTTTGTAAGCATCTTCCGCAGCTTGCTTCACATAAGTAATATTTTCGTGTGTTTTTCTTTGGTCAACATTTTTAGCAAAAAATTCTCTGTTATTATGTGCTATATTAGCTCCATGTTGAGCACTTGCTTTTCCTAGTGTAAAACTTATACTTAATTGACTCATATAGTTAACCTCTTTCTTTTTAAGTTAGCAAAGTTTTTCTTTGCATATTCCTAAAGATTGAAAAATTTATAGATTTATGTCGAAACGGATAGTGTTAACCTAATATCTGTTTTGACATACTCTAACGAGCATATCAAAACAGGGCATTTCACTCTGTTGCATTTATTAGTCAAAGTCTATGACTTTGATGGTTAAAAATTTCTCATAAATTTTCTCCAAAAATTTATTTTTTATTCAAAAAGTTACAGTGAGAAACTTTTATCTGCTCTGTAGTTGAGAAATTCCCAACTCCTTTTTTCATGATTTTCATAACTAGCTTGTTAAACAAACTAGGATTTTTTAATTATTATTTTTTGTTTTTCCGATTTTGTCAAAATAATCTTCTGGAGTTTCTTCAATTGCATTCACATAAATCGAAAATAATTTAATCAGTAATGCTGCTTCATTTTCGTAAAAATAAATAGCAACTTGTTCTTCATCATTGTAGCTAAATTTTCTTCCATAATTCAAAATTTTATTTTTTAATCGTTTGGCATATATACTATATTTGTTTGTTGCATCAGCAGCAATATAACTTTCTAAAACGGAAATCATTGAATTTAGAAAATCTCTTGTCATGAAAACTTCTATTGCACCACGTCTACTTTTTTCATTTTTGTTATCCTTCATAAATTATCCCTTCTTTTACTTGGTTATGTATCATCAGTTGAATAACCCTCCGGCATACGACAAATTGTAAAACCCGTATGAGAATTATTTCCTTTTGTACCATCTGGCATATCATCTCTAACTTTCTTGCCAACGCTTTCAAGTATAATGCATTTTTTTCTTAATTCTGAAAGCAAAGAATTTAAAAACCTTGTTGGCTTACTTGGAAGAAAATCAATACCACAAGTTTCTATTATCTGTTTCCTAAATTTTGAAAATGTGACATTTACTTTTTTTCCCCAAACCGCTAGGTCTGTAATAACATCAATAGCAGCTTGTTTATTTAATTCTTCATCATATTTATCATCTGCAATGTCTTTTAATTTTTTACCAGTACGAGCGGAATTTTCAAGGTCTTCTTTTGTGATTTCACTAAATCCATTCCATTCAAACTTACCTGTTTTACCTTGTCCTTGATTGATAATTTGATAGCAAATAGATTTTCCTAAGGATTCATAATTACATTTCGTATGCACCATGACACGACCATCTGAATCACCAAATGTGCGAACAGCAAGAGCAGAACGTGCACTATTAATAAGGTCGACAGAACCAGAAACGGCATCATTGGCATTATCAGCCTGTGCTTTTTTATTTACATGAGCAACTATTAATATAGCACAGCCCATTTTCTTGGCAATGACGACCAAAACTGAAGTGATAGCTCTAATACTGTTCGCTCTATTCATATCAGTATCTTTTCCAATATATGCTGACCATGGGTCAATAATAATAAGCTTTGCTTTTGTATCTTTAATAAGTTGTTCAAATGCCTCAATATGTGTTTTGTCATGTGCATCAATAGGCAATTCAAACGGGCGATATTTTTCAAGTTCTTCGGGCGTATCTGGAGGTGCAACACAATAGCATTTGCTGATATCGCCACCTGCTGTAAAAATTCGTTGCTTTAATACACTTGCACTATCTTCAGCTGAAATAAATAGCACATTTTCAGGTGTAGTTTTTGCTTGTTCATAATTTGGAATTGGCAAAGTGCGCCCCGCTGAAATGTCGGCAGCAATTCCACAGGTTAAAAAACTTTTACCAGTTCCGCCAGCAGCAAACATAATCGTAATTTCACCAATTGGAATATATGGATACCATACAAAAGAAATTGGTTTTGCTTGTACATTAGAAAGTGCAATAAATTGATATTCAATTGGTTGTTCTGCAAATGCATCAGAGTTATCTTTTATCAGTTCTTCAAAGTCGCTTATATCACAATAGTACTTTACTTTGTTAATTGCTTCAACCAGTAGTTCTATCGCCTTATCAGCTCCAACTGTTTCTACAATATCACTAATATCGCCTTTTTCAGGACATTCACTCCAAATAGTTTCAGCTGGAACAATTCTAACTTTATCGGAAATTTTGCAAACATTTTTTGCTACAGTTTCGCCGTATTGCTTGCCAACATCATCATTATCAGTCAAGATAATAATTTCACGTCCTTGCAATCCATCATTGTATAGTTCATCATGCCACGTTCTAAATCCTGCACCATTTGGAACTGTTGTTGCAATCATTTCCAAATTTGTTAGAGTATCAGCATCTTTTTCGCCCTCTACAATAAGCACGGGCATGTCCATATTATCTTGATTATTATGCAATATATCAGCATGATAGAGCGGTGCTATTGCTCCGGATAGTCCTGCTATTGTATGAAAGCAGTTTTTTTCTGGATTGAACAAATACCATAGTGCATTTTTGCTACCATCTGAAAATTTGCTGACAACTTTTTTGCCGAAGATACTACCATCAGCATTTCTGTAAATATGGATACGTTCTCCGATTTTTTGACGTTTACCAGATTTTTTCTGTGCTAGTGTAGGATTGTTTTTTTCTTGCATATAAGATATCCCTCTTTCTGTTTCCCACAATTTTGGAAATAAGACTTTTTTTAAAAATTTAAATCTTTGTTCACTTTCTTGAGCAAGTTTTTTGCTTTCGTCTAAAAATTTTAAATTCTTTGATAAATCGGATAAAATTTGTTTTAACGTAACAGAAAATAACTCAGTCCCTGATATTCTGTTCTGGTTAAAATATTGGCGTAATAATTTTTCGTTCTCTCTGTACTCTCTGTAATTTGTATGTGGTTTGCTTATTGCAACATTGTCAAGCTTAATTTTCTCATATTCGGCTTGTTTTTTTAGTTGCTTTATTCGACTACTTGGGGTTTGTGAATATCCTATTTTGATATTTTCCTCATACTCAAGAAAATAGATAAAACAAAAAAAGAATCTTTGGTAGTGCCTTCAATAGACTTGATATGTTCAAATTCATCAGAATTGAAAATCTGAAATCTGTGCATTCTGCACACTCTCCTTTCTTTTGTTTTTAGTCAGTCTTTGTTAAGTAAGAGCAAATTGTTAATCAATTAGTAATCGAATCGCTTCTCGAAAACTCTATTCAAATGCTTCTCTGCGTTCTTCGCAAAGCAGAGAAGCCAGCACCGCTACTTCTTTTTTGTTGTCACAAAGCGTTTTCCTTGCAATTCTGCGTGAGTCTGTATCTTTTAAATTTTCCTCTCATGCATGAAAAATAATTTCTGTCAGACCGTTCATACTATCCCTCCTTTTTAAAAATTTTGGGAAAGAAACATTTGTTTTTATAATTACTTAACAAAAAACTGCAAGAACAAAAGTTTTGCAGTAGAAATCTTAAAAATATGCTTGACAAATACAACCGCTTATGCTATAATAAATATAACATTTGGGCGTATTGCTTGCAAACTATTCAGAAGTTACTTACTCTAACTTTTGTTTTAGTAGTATAAACAAGTTTCCTAGGTTTGTTTATACCGGTGAGTGATATGCTCTGATTATATTTTAACATAAGATTTCCAGTTTGTCAATAGGTTTTTTTATTTCTTTCACGGTATTTCAACGAGTGAATAAATTATGAACAAAGCCAATTGGAAATGATGGTATCGAGATAATTGGAATCGGGCATATACATGAATTGCTTATCAGGAAAACTGCCTTTAAAAGATTTATTAGATGTTAAGATATTGTAGGCAAGATGACGTAAAATGTTAAAATTCTCAGCAGAATAGTCCTTTCTCGTTCTGGATTCATCTTCTCTGAAAGCTATATCTAGAACCCAATGAAGAGAATTTTCAATACTCCAATGATTCCGTTTGGCTTTCATGAGTTGTGCTGCATTCAAATTTTTGCAGCTGTAAATGAAATAATGCCGCTGCTCAGATATTTGACCATTTTCTTCAATTCTGGCAACAATCATGCCAATTCCATGAATATCAGTCCATTTTCACGATTAGCAAGCCAGCCAATATCATTACAAACAAAGTATTCTCTCTTTTCCAGTTTGCTATGTGAATTATCTATTGTATATGCGTAAATATCTTTTGATTTCGCTTCTGCATCCTTACAATATTCGTCCATAAACAGCTTTACATCATCATACAGATTTGGCTGATTACTTTTTAATGCAAGAATGTAGTCTGCATTTTTCGAACATATTTTCTTTGCAATTTCAGTTTGCGTACCCATAGCATCAATTGTCACAATACAGCCTATTATCTCAAGTATTTCGAGAAGTTTTGATATTGCTGTTATTTCGTTGCTTTTTTTTCGCATGCAAGCTGACAAGCCCATATTCTTGTGAGAATGCACTTACAACATGTAATGGACGTTTTTTCTCATCTCCGGTTCTGCGTGCCTGTTTGCCATTGATTGCAGCAACGCCCTTTACTTGAGGGATCATCGTTTTCATCCACTTGGCAAACAGAGAATGTATCTTTTCGGGCGTTATTTTCATAAGGATATATCTGAATGTATTCGCATCAGGTGTTCCGTTTTCAAGTTTCAGATATTTCTGAAATCATTCTTTTTTCTTGTTTGCGAACATTTTTATTCTTGCATAGGATGTTGCTCCGCATAGGACTGCAATCAACATAATAAACAATATTTCATGAAGAGGATATATTACGCTATTTGAACGTCGGCTATCTTCTATTCCTTTTAACACTTCTTCCAGACTAAGTTTTTTCATGGTTTATCTTGCTCCTTTTGCTGTTTTTTTATGATACCATGAAATCCCTGCTTTGTCTTGTTTTGTTCATAATTTGTTTACTCGTTGAAATACCGTGTTATTTCTTTTAATAGATTTGAACAAATTACAATTACAACACACAATGATAATGTAACGAAACGTTACCACCTTTTGATTAAAAGAAAATTTTACTATGCTTAAAAAAAGACTTGACAGCGGAATTGACGAAAGCTGGAACAATTTCCTCTTCTATTATTATATTACAAATTGATTTGTCACGGAAATCAATTTTTAAAATAACAAGCGTTATGCGAAATAGTTTACTGGCATTTTCACAAATTGGACGAGTAAAAACTGCTGAAAAAACTACCTCTAAGTGATTAAAATGATTTTAATCACTATTACTTAAATTTATTTATTAATAAAATTGATTTGCGTGGGTTTTTTTGTTTAATATACTTGACAAATAATAAAAATTATTGTATAATTAAATTATCTATTATTAGCTTGAAAGGAGAATTTTTATGAAGAAAATACTAGCATGGATTGCAAGTTTAACGATGTGTGCCACTGCAATCAGTACGCCGTTACAGACAGTATCTACAACATCAATGACGGCAAAAGCAGAAAAAGGTAATTATAATTATGCGGAAGCTCTCCAGAAATCTATGTTTTTCTATGAGGTTCAGCAATCTGGTAAACTACCAGAATGGAATATGGTTACTTGGCGAGGAGACTCTATGCTGACGGACGAAGTGCAAGGCGGTTGGTTTGATGCAGGTGACCATTTTAAATTTGCGTTGACAAATGCCTATTCTGCGACTTTGCTTGCATGGGGCTATATGCAGTATGAAGACGCTGTAAAAAAAGCCGGTATGGAAGAATTATATAAAAATAATCTTGCATTTGGTTTGGATTATCTGGTAAATTGTGATTTAGGCGATTCTGTTGTTTATATGATTGGTGATGGTTTTGACCATCAATGGTGGGGCAGTGCGGAAGTTTATATGAATAAATATAAGCTGACTACAGGTGATGACGCAAGACCATTTTATACTTGTGAAGACAGCAGTATTAATGCTCAAATGGCAGCGGCATTAGCGGCTGGCTATATTGTATTCAAAGATTCTGATTCTAAAAAAGCAGAAGAATATTTGACACATGCAAAAGATTTATTTAAACGTGCGGATACTGTGAGAGAAACTGGCGTGAATGACGAAAAAGAACATACTTACTATAAGCCAACGACTTTTTATGATGATTTATTTTTTGCCGCAAATTTCTTGTATATGGCAACTGGTGAACAAGCGTATTTAGACAAATGCGAAAAAGAATATATGAATAATCTCGGCAAAGAAGAACAATCAGATGAAATGAAATTCACTTGGGGGCATTGTTGGGACGATACCATGCAAGGCGGTATGTTATTATATGCTCTGAATACAGGTGATTCTAAATGGAAAGACCAGTTTAAAAAGCATTTGGAATATTGGACAACAGGCTATGGCGGTAAACAAGTTAGCTATACACCGGACGGTCTTGCATGGCTGTTCCAATGGGGCAGTTTGAGACATGCGACTACTACAGCATTTCTTGCAAAAGTTGCCGCTGATACATTATTTGCAGATGATGAAACTTATAAGAAAAAATATGATGATTTTGCAGATAGCCAAATGAATTATGCTTTTGGTGATAATGCTTTGAACATGAGTTATGTACAGGGCATGGGCGAAAATAATCCCAAAACTTTCCATCATAGAACAGCTTCTGGTATTCATGATGACCATTGGCAGAGCTTAGGCTTAAGTGAAGAAGATGCAGAGGGTTGGCAGACAGAATATGCCCATACGCTATATGGTGCATTAGAAGGTGGACCTGAAAAAGATGGTAGTTTTACAGATGAAGTTGGTGCTTATCAGTTTTCGGAAGTTGCCATAGATTACAACGCAGGGTATACGGCTTGCTTGTGTGCAATGGTTGATGATTATGGTGGTGAAATTCTGAAAGATTTCCCAGAAAAAGAAACACCTAAATGGAATGAATTTGAAGTTGCCGCTGTCATTCAGCAAAATCAATCTAATTATACACAAATTCAGGTTTGGGCTATGAATCATACGGCATGGCCAGCAAGAACTGTAAAAGACTTGTCTTATAATTATTATTTTGATGTCAGTGAAATTTTAGAGGCTGGATTATCTATTGATGATATTACAGCAACTATCGGTTATGACCAACATGCAAGTGACGAGGGAGCATTGTCTATTTCAAAGCCAATTCAGTATGACGGCAATATTTATTATATAAAAATAAGCTTTAATGATGGTAGTGTTGTTATGCCTACTGGACAGTCAGAACACCGTGCAGAAGCGCAGATTAGAATTGCAATTCCAGACAGCATTAATGGACAGAGTACAGCGGGTATGTGGAATCCTGAAAATGACTATTCGTTTAAAGGTTTACAAGAGGGCGGACAGGATTTGCTGAAAACTCCAGAAGCTGTTACACCATATATTACAATGTATGATGGCGATACACTAATTTACGGAATTGAACCGGACGGCACAAAGCCTAGTGATGTAACACCTACAGAAAAGCCTGGTGACTCACAGGATACGAGCGAAACAACAGAAAATACAAGTACAGGTATTATCTATGGTGATGTTACAGGAGATAATGAAGTAACGATTGCCGATGTTGTTTTTGCAACAAGAATTGTCTTAGGCAAAGACACAGCAACAGACGAACAGTATAAAAAAGCTGATGTTGATTTAGATGGTTATGTAAAACCAGCAGATGCTTTAAATATTATGAGTTATGTTGTAGGGTTAATTGATAATCTCCCTGTTGTTGCAGAAAAATAATGAAAAAAATGTGAAAAATAGCTAAAAAGTTTGTTCGGAATTTAGATTAAATGCCAAATTTTCAAAAAACGCTTTACTTTTTTGTACAAATATACTATAATAGAGCTAGAAGGTTTTTTGCATGAAAATTCTGTGTGAAATATCTTGTAAAACGAATTGTATATTACGCCGGCTTGCACAGCTAGTGTAATAAATAAAATTATTATTAATGGAGGGTAAACCAATGCGCAAGTCAAAATTTGGTAAGAAGTTAGCATCTAGCATTACTGCCTTAGCTATGGTAGCAAGTGCAACAGCAGCTTCTATTACAACCCTGACTGCTTCAGCAGGCGAACTGCTTGGCGAGGGTACATTTGAAAACGGTGCAGGTCTGCCGTGGCATATCTGCGAAAACGGCACCGGCGAAATGGCATTTGAAATTAGCGATGGTGTATATTCTATCTTAATTAAAAATCCTGGTGGTGCGTCCAACGATGGTGAAGACAGATGGGACTGTCAGTTCCGTCACAGAGGTTTGTCTATTACTTATGGTCATAAGTATCGTATTACTTATTCTGTGTATGCAACAAATCAAGGTAATGTTTATGCAAAATTAGGTGATGTTACAAACGATGATGCTGAGTATTGGCATAACAACGGTAATACCTTGGATTTTGAAACATATACACCAGGTATGTCCATGGCTGATGTAGAAACTGCTCTGAAAGGTGCAAAGACTAAAAACGGTAAAGAAACAGGAACTAACCAGAGCGACTGGGAAACACCTTATTATCAAGGCTGGGACAAGTGGAAGAGTGAACCAATTCCAGCTAAAACTTGGGTAACAAGATCCTATGAATTCTATATTGATAAGAGCTTTATGGAGAATACAACACCTCCAGAAGGCAAGAAAACTGTTGAGTGGACATTCCACTTTGGTGGTGATGGTCAGTATACACCAGAAGGTCCTTGCTTCCCAGCTGATACAATCATCAAGTTTGATAACTTAGTATTTATTGATATGGACGGTGATGAAGATAATTATCCAAAACAGGAAGAAACAGTAAAAACTGGTTTAGTGCTGAATCAGGTTGGTTTCTATCCGAATTTGGATAAAAAAGCTACTTTAACTGTGACTAGTGGTGCTGCTCCAAGTACATTTGAAGTAAAAGATGCTTCCGGTAATGTTGTATATACTGGTACATCTAGTGCAACTAAGGAAGATAAAACTGCTGGCGAATTTGTACAGGAATTAGATTTCTCTGAATTGAAAACTCCAGGCACAGGCTATACAGTATCTGCAAATGGCGTAACTTCTTTGAGTTTTGATATTGGTGATAATATTTATGATGGTCTGTTGACAGACGCTATGAACTATTATTATTTGAACCGTTCTGGTACAGATATCGAAGCTGCTTATATTTCCGACTCTAAGGGACATTCTTCCAGCAATTCTACTGGTAGTTTAACATTGGCTCGTAAAGCTGGTCATAGTCCTGATACGGCTGAAGTTTCTGACGAATGGGTATTTATTTATGCATCAGAACCATCTTATTCTAAATCTATTGATGTAACAGGTGGTTGGTATGATGCTGGTGACTATGGTAAATACGTTGTAAACGGCGGTGTTTCCATGTGGACACTTGCAAATACTTATGAACGTGCTTTAGCAACAGACAATGCAGCAAAATGGGCTGATAATTCAGGTACTGTAAAAATCCCTGAAGCAGGCAATAGCATTCCAGATATTCTGGACGAATTGATGTGGGAAGCTGATTTCTTTAAATCTATGATGCGTGAAGATGGCATGGTATATCACAAAATGCATGACTATAAATGGACTGGTCTCGGTGTTATGCCATATATCGAAGATGAGTATAAAACTGATCAAAAAGTTATTGCTACTAAGAATCCAAAGCGTATTGTAAAACCAGCTACTTATGCAGCTACTTTGAATGCAGCAGCATCTTGGGCGCAATTATCTCGTCTGTTAAAAGATTATGATGCTACAAAGGCACAGGAATATCTTGATTTGGCTGAAAAGGCTTATGCAGCAGCAAAGAAAGAATTTACTAGCAAATACGGCGATATTTATAAAGAAACTGATGGCGACTACACGAAAGATGACATGTTTGCACCTTTGGAACAGAACAAGGGCGGCGGACCTTACGGTGATACTCGTGTATCTGACGAATTCTATTGGGCATCTACTGAGCTGTTTATCACAAGTGGTAAAGATGAATATGGTGCAGATATGAGAGCTTATAAAGATGCGTTCACTGTTCCAACAGCTCTGTATGGTGGCGAAAACAAGGGTGACCCAACATCTTGGACTTGGGGTACTTTGGAATCTCTTGGTACATTGTCATTGGCTTTGAATGAAGATAAGATCAGTGCTGATGAAGCAAAGAAAGTAAAAGAAGCAGTTCAAGCTGCAGCTGACTTCTATCTAAAAGTGGAAGACGAATCCGGTTATGGCACAAACTACAAGGGTCAAGATTACTCTGTAACCATTACTCAGATTTCTGGTGACTCCCATGAAGAGACTACAGTTGACTTAGTAGGTGCTTACGGTTGGGGTTCTAACTCCATGGTTGCAAACAATGCAATTGTACTTGGCTACGCTTATGACTTGACAAATGATGTGAAATATCTCAACGGTGCAGCATCTTCCTTTGACTATCTGCTTGGTAGAAACGCAATGGAAAATTCTTATGTAACTGGTTGGGGTTCAAGTACAACGGATTTCCCACACCACAGATACTGGTGTCCACAAATGAAAGATGGTTGGCCATATGCACCATCTGGTTGTCTGTCTGGTGGTCCTAACTCTGCAATGAACGACCCAATGATTCAAGGTGCTGGTTATAAGATTGGTGAACTTGCACCACAGAAATGTTACTATGACCAGAATGACGCATGGTCTGTAAACGAAATTACGATTAACTGGAATGCACCTCTGGTATGGGTATCTTCTTTCTTAGAAGATGAAGGTCCTAATGCTGGTAGTGATAAGCCAGAAAAACCAGATCCAACTGATCCAACTACTGGTGATGTTACTCTGTGGGGTGACGCTGACGTAAATAATGAAGTTTCTATCGCTGACGTTGTTTTTGTAACCAGAACAGTTCTTGGTAAAGATAATACCATGAGTGCGCAGGGCGAAAAGAATTGTGATATTGACGTAGATGGACAGCTTACACCGGCAGATGCTCTGAATGTTATGCAATTAGTTGTAGAACTGATTAAACAATCAGATTGCCCAATTAAGAAATAATTTTTGATAATTATTATAATTAAAAAACAGGACAGTTTTTAAGCTGTCCTGTTTTTATATTTACGAT
>CAMWHN010000027.1 GCA_947174085.1 uncultured Ruminococcus sp. | reverse complement strand
CTACAACCACAACTACTACTACAACAGAGCCTGAAACAACAAAGGCTACTACAACCACAACTACTACTACAACAGAGCCTGAAACAACAAAGGCTACTACAACTACAGAAAAAATTGCTGAAGAAGTAACAGAAGCAACCACAGAAGAAATGACAGAAGAAGTAACAGAAGCAACCACAGAAGAAGTAACAGAAGCTACTACAGAAGAAATGACGGAAGAAGTAACAGAAGCTACTACAGAAGAAATGACGGAAGAAGTAACAGAGGCTACTACAGTAGTTACAACAGAAGAACCAACAACAACTACTGCTACTGTACAGCATATTGCTTCTGATGAAGACCTTTGCGAGTGGGCAATCAATGACTATGAAGACAAAACAGGTATTACACCTGCAAATGCTGAAATTAACCAAGATGCAGACGGTCAGTATGAAATTACATTAACTGACGATACAGAAAAGGTTCTTGATGTTTATGTGATTGATCCTAACACGGGTGTTGGTACAGATTCCAATCATGAAGAAGTAAATTTGCCACAAACAGGCAATAACTCTCTGACAAATATATTAATTGCTCTTAGTGGATTGATGACTACAGCATTTGGTTTCTTAGCTGTAAAATCTTCTGGTATGATTCGCCGTAAAAAAGAAGAAAAATAAAAGCAAGGTGCGCTGAAATAATTGAAAAAATGGGAAGAATATCTTGAAAAAGCTCATGCTAAAAATCCAAATGACTACAGATGTGCGAGAATAAAAATATATGCTCCCGATGAAAGTGATTTACATGAAATAACTCTGACCTATATGAAAACGCTTGACCATAATGGAGCATGGGATTTTGAAATTGAACATATTGATAAAGATAACATGAATATTGTGAGTTTCAAATATAACGGTACAATAACAGCCTTAGACGCAATTTCAAAGTTACATTTTCACTGTGAACATTCTGTAAAATGGGAATTTATAGAGCAATAAATTCTGATTCATCAAAAGTTAATAATTATGTAAATCGCTCTCAGAAACTAATCTGAGAGCGATTTTTATGAAACGTAGGTTTGACAAAAATCTATCAGCTTATTTTTCATCAAATTGCGACAAGATACCTCAACTTAACAGGTTGGGTCATTTTTATCAGTTACTTGACAGAGATTAAAAAATATGCTAAAATACAGATGTTACAAAATCGTTGTGTCAAAGATACTCACATGTATCTTGAAAAGTTAAGATAAAATCCCATAAGTTTTATATTTATGGGATTTTTTTATTTTTTTGAATGATGTATATAAAAAACTAAGAAAGGATATACAAAAGACATATCTGTATGTAATAATTAAATTATCATATAAAGGAGCTTCTTCATAATGGAAAAAATTCTGCTGATAGAAGATGATTTAGAAATTTGTGAAGTCATCAAAAAATACTTCACAAACAAGGGAACAGAAATTTATACAATACAAAATGGCAAAGAAGCATTGTATACAGCAAAATATAATTTGTCAGGTTATGAACTAATTTTACTGGATATTATGTTGCCTGATACAGATGGTTTTACCATATGCCGTGAGGTCAGGAAAAACAGTGACATTCCTATTATTTTTATTACTGCCCGTGGACGTGAGGAAGATATACTCTATGGTTATGCCATTGGCTGTGACGACTATATTATCAAGCCATTTCTGCTGTCTGCATTATATGCAAAGTGTGATGTCCTGATTAGACGTTCTCATGGTACATTGACTAATGCTGTATTGATATGCGGAAGAATTAAATTAGATACTCGTATGCTTACCTGCTATGTGAATGAACAGGAAATTGAACTGCCTCCGAAACAGTTTGCAATATTGAATTATCTCATGTTGCATAAAGGCTGGACAGTTGACAGAGAAACTCTGCTTTCCAGAATATGGGGAAATGACTATTTCGGAAGTGACCGTGTTGTAGACAATCATATTAAAAAACTACGGAAAGCACTTGGCAGTGCAGGCGGACAAATCAAAACACTTGTCGGCAGAGGTTACAAACTCACAGAACAATCATGAGGTGATTTGATGATGAAGAAAATCAGAAACCAGAACAAACGAACTACATTTATAAAGCTATTTGCTCGAAACATGGTAATCGGATTACTCCTGACAGCAGTTTTTGCAGGTGTGCTTTTCTCAGCAGGGCAAAAATATATTTTTTCTCAGGCAAAAAATGAATTATATTATAAGGCAAGCGCATTGCAGACTTCTGTTTCAGCAGAAGAAAATATGGAAAACCGAAGTAAAGAATCGCTTATCTCAAGTCTACGACTTTCTGCAAACTATAATATTACGCTGTCTGCTGATTTTCAGATTGCTCCTGATTATACTGAAAACTGTACTGCACTTGTTGTAATTACAGATGAAGAAGACAATATCCTGTATTCAAGCCGAAAAGGATTGCAAGCAGTTATCTGTCTCAGTAAAGAAGAAAAAGAAAGTATGCTATGCAATATGGAAGCATTTTCAATTCCTGAACTGACACAGCTTGAAGAAGATTATTATGCAATGAAGAACAAAGAAACTCCAGATACCTATGTTCATTTCAATCTGTTAAGTGCTTATGTAAATAGTGAAAAAAATAGTTTCATTCCTCATGAAGCAGAACTTAATTTGATTCAGTTTGACCCCAAAGTTAAGAGAGAAAAAGAAAATACTAAAGTGATTGAAACAAAGCAGTATAATATCACTATGCCTGACAAGGAAGATTATATACTGATTGAATTTGACCAATCTGATTTATCAAGTAATTATCCTATTGCAGTATTAGATGGTTTTTTCGGGACGGATAAATATCATTTTGACGAACTAATCAATGATAAAACTCTGCAACAAATTGCAATCCATTCAAGTTCAACAATCGGAGGTTTTTATGGAATCAGTTCCACAGCAGGTATTTATCACTCTAAATCAAGCATATGGCTTGACGGACAAAAAAAATTTCTTGTTATTGTGTTCAAAATAGATGCATGGAATTCTGTCACAAAACCGCTTTACTTCAGAATTGTTGCAATATTTTTAATTATCGTATTATTTATTGCATTTCTGGATAGCTGGAGACGGAACGTTAAAAATCAGGCAGAGTATGCATTTGCAGATTATCAAAAAGCACTGACTAACAATCTGGCACATGACCTCAAAACACCACTCATGGCAATCAGCGGATATACAGAAAACTTGATAGAAAACAAGCTTTCTGTAGCAGAAAAAAATAAATATCTGCAATCTATTCTGGACAATATTGCCTATACAGATTCTATCATTAGTCATACACTGGAACTTAATAATATCCATCAATTGAACAGTTTGAAAAAAGAAAAAATTCATGTTCTGTCTCTTGTTGAACAAGTTTTAGAAAAATATGAACTTTTGCTAGATAAAAGAAATATCTCCCTGAAAATCAGCGGTCAGGCAGAAATTATTGCTGAACCGGACTTACTGAAAACTGTAATGGAAAATCTCATTTCTAATGCTGTAAAATATACTGCTGAAAACGGTACGATACAAATTACAATCTGTTCTAAATCCTGTAGTATCTCTAATACTGTCAGTGAAAAAATTGATGTGACAGAATTAAAACACCCTTTCAAAAAAGGCGATACGGCAAGAAGCGGAAAACTTGGCAGTGGTTTAGGGCTTTTCATTGCAGATAAAGCAGCTGAAGAAAATCACTTTCAGTTAATACTCTCCTGTTCTGATACGGAATATACAGCCAAAGTAATATTCTGAATTAAGATAATATAGAAATGCAAGCGAGATTTATTCAGCTTGCATTTCGTTTTTAAGTCATGTATTCTGATAATATTTCAGATTTTTGTATGGAACAAAACTAATTTACTGAATATTTTAAGAGAACATATTTTATTTTGTATATATGGCTGAAAATTTATATATTTGCTTGCATACTCAAAAAAAATATGTTATTATTCTAAGTATATTACAAATTCTGAAAGGGGATAATAGTCTGATGAAAATAAAAAAAACCCTTGCTGTATTATCAGCATTCTCAATGTTACTTGGAACAATACCAAGTCTGCCACAGTTACAGCAACAAATCATGCTGTCTGTAAATGCAGTAGATTACACGGAAGATACTTATCAGAACTTAACCTACAGAGCTTATGAAACAGAAGGCTATGTAGAAATCACACAATGTGACAGCTCCATAGACGGAGATTTCACAATTCCGTCAGAAATTAACGGTTTGCCTGTTACAAAAATTGGGGAAAAAGCATTTGCAGAATGTACAAGCTTAAAATCTGTTACAATTCCGGATAGTGTTACTGATATTGGTGGGAATCAGTATTATAATTCTTATGGTGCGTTTTATAATTGCACAGGCTTAACAGATGTTATAATTGGTAATGGTGTGACGAATATCAGCTATTCCGCATTTCGTAACTGTTCTGGCTTAAGAAATATAACACTTGGCAAAAATTTAGTCACGATACAAGCAAACGCTTTTGAAAATTGTGAAAGTTTAACTGCAATCACAATTCCTGACAATGTTACGGAAATCAATAAAAATGCTTTTTCCGGCTGTACAAGTTTGAAAACTGTATCTATTGGCAATGCCGTTTCTGTGATTGGTGAAGATGCATTTAATGGCTGTATTAGCTTGGTAGAGCTGACATTAGGTGAAAATCTCTCAAAAATTCAACAAAAAGCTTTTGCAAACTGCACTAGCTTAAAATCTGTTACAATTCCGGATAGTGTTACTTATATTGGTGGTAATCAATATTATAATTCTTATGGTGCATTTTATAATTGCACAGGTCTAACCGATGTTATCATTGGCAATGGTGTCACTACAATTGATAGTTATGCATTTTATAACTGTTCCGCATTAAGAAATTTAACACTTGGTTCTAATATCACAGATATTAATTCTGGTGCATTTGCTAAATGTACTTCTTTGCAAGATTTTGACATTCCTGACCAAGTTTCTGTAATTGGTGAAAGTGCATTCCAAAGCTGTGAAAGTTTAACTGATTTGACGATTCCAGACAGTGTAAAAAATATTAATAAAAATGCTTTTAGTGACTGTACCGGAATAAAAGCAGTTTCTATTGGCACTTCTGCAATGATTGGAGAATTTGCATTCAACGGCTGTACTAGTTTATCATCCTTGACATTAAGTAAAGGCGTTACAAAGATTCAGCAGGGTGCATTTGCAAACTGTACAAGTTTAAAATCCGTGACAATTCCAGACAGTGTTACTTATATTGGCGGTAATCAATATTATAATTCTTATGGTGCATTTTATAATTGCACAAGCTTAACTGATGTCATTATTGGCAATGGTGTTACTAATATTGACTGTTATGCATTCCGGAATTGCTCTGCCTTAAAAAATATAACACTTGGCACAAGTGTAACAACAATTGGATTAGGCGCATTCCAAAATTGTATTATGCTAAAAGATTTTGAAATTCCTGAGAGCGTTTCTACCATCAATGAAAGTGCTTTCGAAAGCTGTGAAAGTATTACTAGCTTAGTAATTCCTGATAATATCACAACAATTGGAAAAAGTTCTTTTACTGGCTGTACTAGTTTAAATACGCTCAAAATTGGTGATGTTTCTATTATTGACGAATTTGCATTTAAAAACTGCACTAGTCTTACTGATTTAAAATTAAGCGACGGTATCACA
Organism: uncultured Ruminococcus sp.; assembly: GCA_947174085.1. Classification (GTDB taxonomy): domain Bacteria; phylum Bacillota; class Clostridia; order Oscillospirales; family Ruminococcaceae; genus UBA3855. Next base: position 8,139 of record CAMWHN010000027.1, on the reverse strand, counting down.
AAAATTAATGCTGGTGCGTTTGCAGGCTGTACAAGTTTAAAATCTTTGGTAATTCCAGATAGTGTTACTTATATTGGTGGTAATCAATATTATAGTTCTTATGGTGCATTTTGTGGCTGTACCAATCTTGCTAATATTACGATTGGAGAAAGCGTTACAACTATTGATTATTATGCATTCGCAGATTGCACAAGTTTAACCAGTATTACCATTCCTGAAAATGTTGTTACCATTCAGAACGGTGCTTTTAAAAACACAGCGTTAACTTCTGCAATTGTCAAGAATGATACTTGTACTATTTATGCAGATAAAAATACACTTCCTGTCACAGAAGATGGTACTATTTACGGCTATGCAGATTCCAAAACGCAAGCTTATGCAGAAGCATATAACTACAATTTTGCAACGCTTGATAATGCACCTGTAACACCGCCTGTTACTGAGCCAACTACTACTGAACCAGCCAGTGAAAATAATCCTTATATAGAATGGAAAAATATCAGACCGGATATTAATCAAGATGGCAAATTAGATGCATCTGATGCTGCATTGTTATTAATTTATGCTGCTGAATTTGGTGCAGGTAATGTTAGTAACTTCGCAGAATTTATGGATAAGAATCAGGATAATATTAATTAATTTTTTAAAAGCTCTGTACTTGCAGAGCTTTTCATTCTGTCAAAAAAGTCCCTGCTTTCTTGGTGAAAGCAGGGATAAATTTATGCAGATAAACCGCCTTATGATAGGCGGTTTTTAATTAAATCGCATCTTTAATTTTCGCAATTGCGCCTTTTTCCAGTCTGGAAACTTGTGCTTGTGAAATGCCAATTTCTTTGGCAACTTCGACCTGTGTGTGACCGCATAAAAATCTTAAATATAAAATATTTTTTTCTCTGTCTTCTAAAGCTTTCATAGCGTCACGCATAGAAAACTGTGCAATCCAACTATCTGCGCTTGACTGGTCGCTTAACTGATCCATAACATAGAGCGTATCTCCTGCGTCAGAATACACAGGTTCATACAGGGAAATCGGGTCGCTAATGCTTTCTAAGGCAATGACAATATCAGAATGTTTTTCACCAATTTCTTCAGCGATTTCTTCAATAGTAGGTTCACGCAAAAGCTGATTTGTAAGAATTTCTCTTGCCTGAATGGCTTTATATGCCAAATCACGCAAAGAACGACTTACTTTAATTTGATTATAATCACGCAAATAACGGCGTAATTCTCCGCTAATCATAGGAACACAATACGTTGAAAATCTTACTTCTTTAGACAAATCGAAATTATTAATAGCCTTAATTAAGCCGACAACGCCAATTTGAAATAAATCATCTACATCTTCGCCACGTCCGGCGAATCTTTGAATGACACTTAATACAAGTCTAAGATTGCCTTTAATTAATTTATCACGAATGGCTTTGCTACCTGTTTGTTTAAATTCTTTTAATAATTTCATTTTTTCTTCTTCACTCATGACTTTGAGTTCAGAAGTATTAATCCCAGAAATTACAACTTTATGATATGCCATGTTTAACCAGTCCTTTCTGTTCTGTAAAATTTTTAATTTTAATCTTGACAGAAGTATGTGCAGAAAAATTCTGGTTCATACAGGAAACATAGCAGGAAAATTCCGGAAATTAATTTTGCTATGCAGGAAAAATAAAAAATATTCCTGAAAAAAAATAAATTTATGTCTATGTTATGACATATTTCAACAGGACAGGTATGCTATAATATTATTATCACAAAAGAGGAGTGAAGCGAATTGCAAGTTATTTATTTAGATATTTTATTAATATTTAACTTGTATATGAATTATTTATTATTAAGTTTCACAGCAAGAATTACTCACCAAAGATTAGTTTTCTGGAGAGCATTGCTGAGCGCAATATTAGGCAGTTTTAGTGCCTTAATAATTATTTTGCCGGAATTGCCTGTTATAATTTCTATTGCTTATAAAATTATTACAGCAATGATAATTTGCTTGCTAGCATTTGGAAAAAATAATTTATTTTGGAGCTGTTTAAGTTTTTTGGGCATGAGTTTTCTAACAGCCGGAGCTTTTATTGCAGTTTCTATGATTGGCTATACCAAAATTATTAAAAATAATGCATTTTGTTATTTAGATATTTCGCTTTTGCAATTAGTGATATTTACAATAATTGCTTATATTATTTTACATATTGTGCAGTATATTCATGACAGAAGTCATAAAATTAATGGAATTTATGATATAATTATCCGTTATGGAAATGATACCGCAAAATTAACTGGACTTGCTGACACAGGCAATGCTTTAGTAGATTTTTACACAGGAAAGCCTGTTATTATCTGTGATAGAAATTTACTCGGCGAAATGGCTAAGCCAAAACATAGCCACCCTGTGCCGTATATGACAGTTGCCGGAAGTGGTATGTTAGAAGTGTTTCAGCCTGATGAAATTTTAATTTTATCAGAACAAGGTAAATCAAAATCAGTAGATGCGTTAATTGGCATTGGCGAACAGGAAAATAAAAAAGCAATTTTTAATCCAAAATTATTATATTATTAATTATTTTAATTACTAAGGAGGATTTTTGATGCGTATTTTTCAAATTATTCGGGCGTTTCTCAAAAAATTATTACACCCTACAGTAGATTATATCAGTGGGGCTGATACTTTGCCACCGCCTTTGACACGAGAAGAAGAAATTTCTGTGTTTGCGAAACTCTCCGCAGGTGACCCCAATGCAAGAGAATTATTAATTGTTCATAATTTGCGATTAGTAGTTTATATTGCTAAAAAATTTGAAAGTTCCGGAATTTGTTTAGAAGATTTAATTTCTATTGGAACGATTGGATTAATTAAAGCCGTGGGGACATTTTGTCCAGATAAAAATATTAAACTTGCAACTTATGCGTCAAGATGTATTGAAAATGAAATTTTAATGTTTTTAAGAAAATCTGTTCAGTACAAGGGCGAAATTTCTATTGATGAGCCGTTAAATGTCGATTGGGACGGTAATGAATTATTATTATCTGACGTATTGGGGACAGATGATGATATTGTCAGCCGTGGTGTTGAGTGGGAAGCTGAAAGAGAAATGTTACATAATGCTGTGAATGCTTTGCCGGCTCGAGAACGTGAAATTATGGAATTGCGTTTTGGTCTGAATGGCGGTAGAGAATGTACCCAAAAAGAAGTTGCTGAAAAAATTGGGATTTCACAGTCTTATATTTCAAGACTAGAAAAGAAAATTATTAAAAAATTGCGTTTAGTGCTAGAAGAACAAGTATAATACTTGACAAATTTGTTTTAATATGATAAATTATAATAAGCAGGGGATTTTCCCTTGCTTATTATAGTTATTAGCAGGAGAGTTATTTTATGAAATTAATTTTAAAAATAACAGCTTTGGCAATAGCAGTTATGCTGTTTACAGGCTGTAGTCAAAAACAAGATGTAAATATGACAGAAGATGAATTGCCCTATGGTTCTACCATGAGAGAAAATAAAACAAGTTTTGCTGTGCCTATGACATATGACAGAAGATTTGTAGAAGAAGAACAAGTAATTGCAGTTGCTAATTATTTTGCGTCTATTCAAAATCAAGATGTGGATTTGTATTTAGAAAATGCCTTGCCGGTTTATACAGAATATCAAGTGAATCAAGTATATTCTTATCAGGACACGAGCCAACTTGTAGATAATTTACATCAGGGTATTGTGAATCAAACTGGAGAAGATTTTGAATTTCAAATGATTTTAATTAATGAATTTGCACAGGATAGAAATTTTGGCGGTCTCGAAGCCATGCTTGATTTATTAGATAATATTTCTGATTCGGATATAAAATTTTCTGAACAAATTCAAGGTGCTTGGGCTTTGGAATTAGAATTAAATTTTTTATATAATAAAAAAGCTAGTTTCGGTACAGTGGATAGTCAATGGGTCTATTTATTTAAATTAGATGATAAATATTACTGCTGTATGTAAGGAGAATTGAAATGCCTAGATTTTTTACAGAATATGCCGATTCACACGAAATTATGATTACTGGTGAAGATGCATGGCATATTGGACGGTCGCTTAGAATGCGTGTCGGCGAAATGCTAACAGTTTGTTGTGATGGCATAGATTATGATTGTGAAATTATGAAAATTACAGACAAAGAAGTATTTTTACACCCTGTGAAAATTTCTCCCTGTGCGTCAGAGCCGAATATTAAAATTACACTGTATCAGGCTGTACCAAAGCAGGATAAACTTGCCGAAATTGTACAGAAAGCAACTGAATTAGGTGTATTTGAAATTGTTCCTGTTTTGACTTCCAGATGTGTAGCAAGACCTGAAAAAGCTGATTTTGAAAAAAAACGTCAGCGTTTACAGAAAATTGCGGTTTCTGCTTCTAAACAATCTGGCAGGGGGATTATTCCTGAAATTAAGCCTTTGCTGACTTGGAAAGAAGCTCTTGCAGATATGCAAAAACAGGATTTAAATATTATGCTTTATGAAGAAAAAGGCGGTATACGCTTTGATAATATCCCATTAGAAAGTAGTTCTCATATTGGGTTATTTATCGGCAGTGAGGGCGGTATTTCTGAACAAGAAGCACAAGAAGCAATTTCTATGGGTTGCTATCGGGTTTGGCTCGGTAATAGAATTTTGCGCTGTGAGACTGCGCCAACGGTCGCAATTTCAATTTTAATGTATTTGTCAAATAATATGTGAGAATTTTCTGAAAATTTAGAAAAACTATTGAAATTTTAAAAATTATGTGCTATAATATTCTTGTAATATTTTGCAGAGAATCAACCGCAAAAACTCTGCTGATTTGCTAAATTATTTTGCGGAGAAATGAGGATTTTTGTGTTATGAAAAATTTAAAATTAGTTGGCATTATTGTTGCAACTGCTATCGCAACTGCAACAGCTGTATTGCTAGTACTCCAGAGAAGCCGTAAAAAAAATAGAATGCGTTTTGACAGTTCCGATTTTGATGATGATGATTTCATGAATGATGTCTATAATTGTAATGTAGATGATTTGGACGTAGATTTTCCTGTTTCTGAAGAAGATGACACACTTGCACAAACTGCGGAAGCAGCAGGGGAAGTTGTGGAAGAAGTCGTAGAAGAAGTGAAAGAAATGGTTTCTGATACAGCCGATAAAATAGAAGAAGTAATTTGGGAATCTGACGAAACTGATAATTTTGACGAATCCGCAGTGAATGAAGCATAAATCATGATAAACCCCGATGTAAAAAACATCGGGGTTATTATTATATTATAAATTATCAATTAATCCTACAACACAGTTCATGATGCTAAGAGCGTCAGTTGCACTAACATTGCCGTCACTGTCAATATCCAATGCAGTATACTGTGAATCAGTTACTTTTTCTTTTCCAAGAACAACCCTGTTCGCAAGCACAACATCTGAAATGCTTACTTCACCATCACCGGTTGCATCACCTTTTACTATAGGCGAGTTAGAAGCAAGTGAAACAGTAGAATTGTCAATATCAAGTGTTGCAGATTCATTATCAAGTCGAACAAATGTAATATTATTTTCATAAAAATCTTCATATGACTTAATTAAATATTCATCATCTTCATAGAGATAAACAGTAAAAGAAGCATTATCATCAAAAGGACGGAATGGGAACATAGATACTGCATGAGGAAAAGTAATAGATTCTAAATTTTTACAATTGGAGAAAGCACAACTTACAACACCAGTTACAAAATCTGGAACAACAAATTCGCTGTCAGGTTTTGCACTAGGATAAGCAACTAGCGTACCACTAGCATATAAAACGCCGTCTATACTTTTCAAATCACAATTATCACTAAGAATTTCTGTTAAAGAATCGCAATTATAGAAAGGATTTTGATGCATATAATCATGATGAATCGTACATGGAGAACAAGTAACTTCAAGACCATTGGTATATGCAGGAATGGTTACAGATGTAATACTAGTATCTTCTACTCCAATAAGTTCATATCCATTTACTTCTATTCTGGATTCATCTCTGTAGTAATATAAAATAGGACGGTAAATCAAACCATCAATAGTGACAGTCATAGCTGGATTGTCATCTAATTGAAAGAACTGTACATCAGGATCATAAACAACTGGAAGACCATTTACTTCTTTTGGAACAGTGATACATGTGATAGTAGGGTCTTCTAATTCTATGCTTCTAAGTTTGTAGCCTATAATCTTACCTTTAGAAACTTGAGGAAAGAAAGTCAACCCATCAATAGTGACATTATCAATAGAAGAAGGACCTTCCCAAAAAACAGGTAACCCATTTAATTCTGTTGGAACAGTAATAGATGTGACATCTTCATGGTCTCTCATATCTACACCATAGGGCAAATAACCCAAAACACCATCTTGAAACGCAAGATAACCAAACAAACCATCAACTTCAAGATGGTATATATCTTTAATAGCAATGCCATTCCAAACAGTTGGATATATACCAATTCTCGAAAAAATAAGATCACGTTCTCCCGTATAGTTAGGATCTTCTCCAATTACCTCAAAGCTAATAATTTCTTTAGTTTCATCATCAATATTAGGAGCATAAAGATGTCCACAAGTAGTAATTACATCATTTTCAGTGTAGTTATCATCTGTGCCAACAAGTTGATAATATTTACTATCTGTAGATTGTTCATAAGCACAAACATAAACATTTCCATCGACAATAAGAGACGTATATTCATCATCAGCTATCCACAAATCTTTGACCGCTGCATTTGCACTTACTGGACAAGCAGAACAAGCAAGCAAAAAAGCACATGCAAGACTTACTATTTTCTTAGCTTTCATAATTACAACACCCTTTCATAATAATTAATCATAATACCCTCGTTCCAAGTACATTCTGATTTATCCAAGCAACGTCAGTTCTATCAACTTTTCCATCATCATTTACATCAGCAGCGAGGTTAAATGCGAGTTCACTCTCTGAACTTGCATAATTTATATTATTATTGACTGTTCCAGCTGTTTCTCTTGCCAGAACAATTTCCATTGCCTTTAGACCATCTTGCGATGTAACAGTTCCATCACGATTTACGTCACCCAAAGAATAGATACATTTTCTTAAATTATTTTCATCAACACCGTCTATCATAATGGAAATACTAGGACTGCTAGATGTCTTACTTGTGTAACGATGCAAGTCATATTCTGAACTAATTGCTGAATTGTTCCGAATGTCATCTTTTAAAATTGAAAAACGTACACAATTAGTGTATTTTGGAATGATAATTTCATCTATAACAAGCCAGCCTTGTATTTCAGTTGAAGTTGCATTTGCAGAAACCTTGCTAATAGAACCAAATTTTGAACCAGTACAAGCTTTATAATTATTTTCAGCTTGCCAATTTTTAAAAATATTAGCATTCATGTAATAGATTACTTCACTGCGACTAAATCCAGATAATTCTTTAGTATTAATGAATGACATATAATGTTTTGTGGTGGAAACAGTGTTTGTAGCATAATAATCATATGCCACATAATTATTTGAACTTGCACTAGTTGCAACAGCATTGATGGCATTATCACCAACCAAAAATTGCGCCCACTGTTGCATTTCTTCATCAGAAATCATATTTTGATTTCTCATTTCTTCCACGCTTTCCGCAATTTCTATGGAAGCAACTACATCTTCCGCAGAAAGCAAGCCTGCATTTTCTTTTTCCTGCAATTGTTGCGTCATCTGCGCAGAGAAAGATATTTCTTCCGTTTCGATTGCCTCTGAAAAATCTTCTGCATGAGAAGTCAAACCAGTTGCACCAACTGCCATAGTTATGATGGCAAGCATTCCAGCCATAAGTTTTTTAAACTTCATAGTTATCAAACTCCTTTTCAATATAATAATTCTATGTCACTAATCTATAATGCTATTACTATTATAGCAAAATTTTCCAAAAATGTCAATAGATTTTTGAAAAAATTTTTAACTTTTTCTAAAAATTACTACCATTCCACCCCCAGATTTGAGTACAGGTATAGCTGATATAAATGCGGTTTTCCGGAATATGTAGCGTATCATGTAACAGTTTGCTGATACGTCCTGTGAGGGTATCACAATCAGAAGCAGAAGCATTGCCATAAACTTGCACTTCTACCA
>CAMWHN010000026.1 GCA_947174085.1 uncultured Ruminococcus sp. | reverse complement strand
CTAATTAGACGTAAGAAAATATAAAATGTCTTAGTAAATTTTAAAAAAATTTTTAAAATTTTTTTGGTAATCATCAAAACTAAATATATTGCTCAAGAAAGTCCAGTTTTTCACTGGACTTTTTAAAAATTAATATTATTTTTATTGTGGAACAGAATTTAACACTCCCAAAAATATTGGCAAATTATGTTCCATATCAACAATGGCATAAACAAACGGTCTATCTAATATAACAGTTTTTGCTTCCAGAATATCCATAGCTCCGTCAAATTCCATATCCGTGATAGCTACTGCTTTTGTACCCTCTTCAAATACACTAATATGTGTTTTATGAACTACTTGACTAATCTTAACAAAACTATCTGTCATATTAGAAAAATCAGCAGTTTCATCAAAAGCATTTGGCATTCCCATAGTAGATAATAAACTTGATAATTCAATTTCATAATCATAACTAAATTTTGGTAAAGCAGTTTCTACAGTAATTTTTTCGGGATTTTTAATAAAATTTTGCAAAGATTCTGGTGTTAAATTTTTAATATAATCTGTGATAGTAATATTTTTATTTGGCAACAATGCCATAAATGCATAACGATTGCCTTGATAATATTTTAAAAATCCCGTTGTATTTTCATCTTCCAAATAATCATATTCTGTAGAATACATCATTGGTACTTCTTGTTTCGAATTATCAATTGTTGTAAAATTTCCAGTGGAAACATCTTCATAAATAGATGCCCATTGGCTATCAAATGTGATTGCATTAATTAGATATATCACTGCATTATCAGAAATTTGATTCAGCATTTCCGGAATCATATTATCTGTATTTTTAGCAACCCAGTTGTTAATCTCTTTCACAGTGCTATTATCAAATGGAGCTTTAAACACAGAAGAATCATAATAATTCGCATTTGTCTGTAAAAAATTTTCTTTTACTTGTATACCTTGGGAATCGTCCCGAATCCAAATAGAATTAGCTGTTAAAAGTTTGCAAGTTTTATCATTAGGCTGAGAGATTCTTAAATCATATAAATATTGATTTAAATCTTCTGTTGACATATTGCCAAAAATTTGTTCTATTTGTGATTTAGTATCGCCATTTGCACCATTGGCTGTCATGCCGAAAGCTTGCACAACAGAATAGGGTGAAATCATAATATTCTGTCCTGATTCGCTTGTATCAACGGCTTTCTGAAATAATTCTAACGCAAATTTTGTTTGCGTGTTTATAAAATTATTATCTGCATTTTTTCCGGTTACATCTTGTGCTTTTTTGCTAAGTTTAATACTTTTACTCCCACAAGCAGAAAGAACACAAACACAAAATATTGCTATTACAAAAGCAACTAGTTTCTTAAATTTCATAAAAATTCTCCTTTTTTAAAAATTTAGATATAAAAATCAAAAGCAACGGCAAACAATACCGTTGCTTTTGATTAATTAATGACAATCTTCACAATCTGGAATGATTCCAACAATTGGTTCAGGGTCAACGCCTTGCTTTTTATAATAATCTGTCAAAGCGGCTTTTACAGCCTGTTCTGCCAATACAGAACAATGCACTTTTACAGGTGGCAAACCGTCTAAAGCTTCCATAACAGCTTTATTTGTGAGTTTTAATACTTCATTAATTGTTTTGCCTTTAATCATTTCTGTTGCCATAGAAGATGTTGCAACCGCCGCACCACAGCCGAATGTTTTAAATTTTACGTCTGTAATCACATCACCATCAATTTTGAGATACATTTTCATAATATCGCCACACTTGGCATTACCAACTTCGCCAATACCGTCAGCATTTTCAATTTCGCCAACGTTGCGAGGATTCGTGAAATGATCCATTACTTTTTCGCTATAGTTCATGATAAAAACCTCCTGAATCTTATACTAATTTTTTATTTTCTTTTGTAAGCGTTTCCCACATAGGAGACATCGCTCTCAGTCTATCAACAATTTTGGGGAGAACTTCTAAAATATAATCTGCATCTTGTTCTGTAAATTCTTCATCAAAGCTAATTCTTAAAGAACCATGAGCAACTTCATGCACAAGCCCTAAAGATAATAACACATGTGACGGGTCAAGTGAACCAGACGTACATGCTGAACCAGAAGAAGCCTGAATACCATAATAATCCAGCATTAATAATAAGCTTTCGCCCTCAATGCCGACAATAGAAATATTCACATTGCCAGCTAAACGCTTTTCCCTATCGCCATTCAGTTTTGTCTGTTCCATTTGTAAAATACCATCAATTAATTTATTTCTCAAAGGCGTTAATTTTGCAATTTTTTCAGGAATATTTGCAGTCGCAAGTTCAATTGCTTTTGCAAGTCCCATAATAGCCGGAACGTTCTCTGTACCAGCACGTTTACCGGATTCTTGTCCGCCTCCGTGAATTAAATTCGGGAGCTGAATACCTTTTCTAACATATAATGCGCCAATGCCTTTGGGAGCGTGAAATTTATGTCCAGATAGTGATAATAAATCAATATTCTGTGCTTTTACATCAATTTCTATATTACCAATCGCTTGTACAGCGTCTGTATGAAATAATACACCATGTTTTTTACAAATTGCACCAATTTCAGAAATTGGCTGAATTGTACCAATTTCGTTATTCGCATACATGATAGTCACTAAAGCCGTATCTGGACGAATTGCATTCTCAACGTCTTCAGAATTAATAAGCCCCTCTGGACTAACTGGCAAATACGTTACTTCAAAGCCATGTTTTTCCAAAAATTCGCAAGTATGCAACACGGCATGATGTTCAAATACACTAGTAATAATATGCTTTTTGCCTTTTGTCGCTAATTTATCTGCAATGCCTTTAATTGCCCAGTTATCAGACTCTGAACCGCCACCAGTGAAATAAATTTCTTTTGCGTCTGCGTTTAAGCATTTGGCAACTCTTTCACGAGCATTCATAATCGCACGTTCATTTTCACGACCTTTGGCATAAATACTAGACGGATTACCGAAATTTTTCTGAAAATATGGCAACATTTCTTGTAATACTTCATCAGATACAGCCGTTGTTGCGGCATGGTCTGCATAAATATAACGTTTTTCCATGATTTTTTCCTCTCTTTTGTTTATAAAATTTTATCAGAAAATATTTTCCGAATGCATTATATTATATCACAATTAGACAAATATTGCAATATCTGTTAGCTAAACTAACAATATATATTAAATCAAGTTTTTCTTGATTTTGTATAAATAATATAATAATAAATAGAAATAAAATATGATTATCAGCAATATTAACGAATTTATAGAAAACTATTGACAAATATATCGCAGTGTGATATACTATATTGTAGTCAGATATATTGTACTTCGATATAGTAAAACTTAATTTTTAAATATAAACTGGAGCTGATAGAATGACAGATAAAATAAAACGAATCTATATTCCCATGACAGAAACAGGCTTTTATATATTATTCTGTCTACAGGAAGAAACACATGGCTATGGTATCACTCAAAAAGTGAAAAAACTAACAGATAATCAAGTGATAATAACTGCTGGTACAATGTACGGGAGTTTGTCAAAAATGGAAAAAGACGGATTAATTTATTTTGTGCGGGAAGAAGAAAAACGAAAAATATATTATATAACCGAACTTGGCAGAGAAATTCTGCAATTAGAAATTGACAGAATTAAAAGATTATACAGAAATATTGGAGGGATTTAACATGAACAGAGAAATAAAAAAAGAAATAAAATTTTTTTTACTTCCAGATTATGAAAAAGAAGAAGAATATCTTACAGATATGCACAAAAGCGGTTGGAAGCTTAAAAATATCCAGTGGGGCGGTGTTTATACATTTGAGAAATGTCAGCCTGAAAATGTAGTATATAGATTAGATTTTGCAGAAGATAAAGACAAAGATATGCAATATTATATTGCGATGTTTGACGAGTATGGTTGGAAATATATTCAAGATGTAAATGGTTACAGCTATTTCAGAAAAAGAACCAATGGACTTGCGGAAGAGGATACTGAAATATTCAGCGACAGTGAATCAAGGCTTGCAATGATAAAAAGTATCATAAATAAAAAACTAATTCCAATTTGGATAATATTTTTTGGAATTTTAATTCCTAATTTTATAAAAGTAATTACACATAGTTTTGACGATATTCCGTTCCACACAGTACTAACTGTAATTTACATTCTTTTATTTGTATGGTGTTCTTATACACTGATTCATTGTAGAATGGAATTTTTAAAATTAAAAAAGAAATATACTAAAAAATAATAATTCACAGCAAAGATGAAAAACTTCATATATTACATTATTACATAAGGTCGAGGAATTTCCCCCGACCTTAGTATTATTTGTACAGGCAATATATTATTATTTACAGCTCTTTTTTATGAATTTCTCCCCATTCGCACATCGTATCTAAAATAGGAATTAAAGATTTTCCACGTTCTGTTAGGCTATATTCTACTTTTGGGGGAATCTGGGGATATTCTTTTCTATGAATTAATTTATCAGATTCTAATTCTTTTAGTGTTGCACTAAGCGTTTTATAAGAAATATTGCCAATATATCTTTTCATTTCATTAAATCGTACAACTTTGTAATGCATTAATGTATATAAAATAAACATTTTATATTTTCCTTGTATCAAACGCATGGTATAATAAAATCCTGTATCTTCTAGTTTCGCATTTTGAATGCATTTTAAATGATTCATGATAGTTAATTACACTCTCCTTTAGGTAAGTATATTACTTACATGTGCGTACTTGACATTTTATATGTGTATGTTATAATAATAGCACAGCAATTAGTAAAAGTCAATGCTGAAATAAAATTTTTTTAAATTTGGAGGTATGTGTTATGGGCAAGAAAATTCTTGTATTAACAGGAAGTCCAAGAAAAAACGGCAATAGTTTTGCTATGACAGACGCATTTATTCAGACAGCGGAACAAAATGGACATACTGTCACACGGTTTGATACAGCCATGATGAAAATTTCAGGTTGTCGTGCATGTCAGACATGTTATTCTACAGGCAAGGCATGTACATTTGATGATGATTTTAATAAAATTGCACCAGTAATTCTTGATGCAGATGTCATTGTATTTACAATGCCAGTTTACTGGTATTCTATTCCGGCACAGTTAAAAGCTGTGATTGACCGTATTTTTTCACTCGTGATTGGCGGAAAAAATATTGCAGGCAAAGAATGTGCATTAATTACTTGTTGTGAAGAAAATGACATGTCTGTTATGGACGGTGTACGCATTCCAATTGAACGTTCGGCAAAATTAAACAAATGGACTATGATTGGTGAAGTATTAATTCCTAATGTATTAAATATTGGTGATATTGCCAAAACAGATGGTTGTCAACAAGCAATTGCACTTGCGAATAAAATTTGATAGGAGAATAACAAGATGAATAAAAAAATTGTAATTCTTAATGGCAGTCCTAGAAAAAATGGAAATACTTCTGCATTAACAGCTGAATTTACCAGAGGTGCAGAAGAATCTGGAAACAGTGTGGTAGAATTTTTTCTTGACGAAATGGAAATTCATGGCTGTAAAGGCTGTTTTGGCGGTCATAGCAGTAAAGTCTGTCCCTGTGTACAGAAAGATGATATGCAGAAAATTTATCCGGCTGTAAAAGAAAGTAATATTATTGTTTTTGCAACACCCTTATATTACTGGAATATGAGCGGACAAATCAGAACTGCAATTGACAGATTATTTGCATTAGAAGAAAGTGACGGAAATTTATTAAGAGGACATGACAGAAAAGCTGTTTTGCTCATGTCAGCAGAGGGAAATGGCTTTGAAGATGTTTTAAATTATTATCAGCATTTGATGGAACATTTAAAATGGGAAAGTTTAGGACATGTTCTTGCCAGTGGCAATGGTGATATTGGTGATATTAAAAATAAACCTGAACTTCAGAAAGCTTATGCACTTGGAAAATCTGTAAATTAAAATCAGAATCCCTGTAAAAATCATTACAGGGATTCAGTCTATCAAAAAAGTCCAGTAAAAAGCTGGACTTTTTTGGCAGGCTGAAAAATATTCTATGTGGAACATTTTTTTATTATAATCTGCAAAATGCAAGGATTAATAACATGACACCGCCAAGCCACGAAAAATTAATTTTTTTCTGACAGTATAAGCCCAATTTACCGCCAATTATTGTGAACAAAAAGCCTAATATAAAACTTAAAACTAAACATACTGGAATATGTAATTTTTCTATGCCTGCACCTAGTCCACTTGCCAGAGAATCTATTGAAAGTGCAGTAGAATAGGCAATTGCTTCCTGTATACTTAATGTTTTTGAACCGTCTGTATCTGCTAGTGTTTCGTCAAAGCAGATATCTATCACAAGTCCTAAGGCTTTTAAATTCCAATGTGGTCTATGCTTTTGAAATAATGCAGTTAATATTTTTTTCATGAGTTGTGTACTGCCTAGTAATAATAAAATTACAAATCCTGCGTATTTAAAAATAATTTCAGGTAAAATCTGATTTAATAATTCTGCACATAATAAAGACATGGCTAAAAATATTGTTCCTACTATGCTAATTAATAACGCACAGCGTTTGGGAATTTTAATGCCGTTCACACTACAGCTAACAGCTCCAAAAAATGTATCCATACAGACTGCAATTGCTAATAAACAAGCCTGAAACATGATTCTCACCTCGGAATATTACTCTTGCATTATATGTTGTAATATGGAAAGCGTGCATGTTTCAGGTAAATCACTTGCAAATATATAAAATTTATGCTATAATGATAAAGGAAAAGTTTTATTAAAACTATTTGAAGTAAAAAAAGATTTAAGAAATGAAATAAATTAGCTAGATATGTCCAAAAAATTGGATTAGTTTTTATAAGTTGTATTTATAGATGATACTTTGGCATTAATTTCATATCTTAAAAAATACTGAAGGAGCAATAAAATGAATAGTATAGCATGTAAATATATTATAATTCTAATTGCAATGAATATAATAGCCCTTGCTTTATACGGTTCGGACAAAGTCAAGGCTAAAAAAAATCAGTGGAGAATACAAGAAACAACACTTTTGGGTATAGGATTCTTTGGTGGTGCAGTCGGTGCAATTGTAGGAATGAAGTATTTTCACCACAAGACAAAAAAAATTTATTTCTGGATTATAAATATTATCGGACTTATCTGGCAGATTGGATTATTAATTATTCTGTGGGATTATTATTAAGAAAAAAACAGAAATAACCACAAATTAATGAAAAGTAACAGAAAGGCAATTTTATAGTAATTTTTTGTGACATAGATAATTTTTAATATAAATCAGAATACAAGGAGCTGTTTTATTTGAATCTAAAAGAAAATATATTAGCAGAATTATTATTTCATGAGGGAGAGTATTATTCTGGCGGAAAACTTGCCGAAAAATTTGGCGTTAGTCGTACGGCTATCTGGAAAGTGATTGAACAATTGAAGCAAGATGGTTGTCAGATTGAAGCTGTTTCACATAAGGGCTATTTATTAACAAAAAAGCCTGATTTATTTAATCAGAAATATATGCTTGATTTACTGAAAAATTGCAAGACAAATTGGCAGATTCAGCATTTTAAAACGCTTGATTCCACAAACAGAGTTGCAAAAGAATTAGCCGGACAAAATGCGCCTTCGGGAACTGTAGTTATCGCAGATTTTCAAACTTCTGGACGTGGCAGAATGGGAAAAAATTTTTATTCTCCTAAAGGCGGTTTGTATTTTAGTATCATTGAAAGATTAGATTTGCCAATTGCTGATATGATGCGTGTGACAGCATGTACCGCAACAGCAGTATTTCTGGCTTTAAAACAATTCGGCATTATTTCAAAAATTAAATGGGTGAATGATTTATTTTTAAATCACAAAAAAATCTGCGGTATTTTATCCGAAGGGAGTTTTAATGCAGAATTACTCAAAATGGATTATTTAGTAATTGGCATTGGGATTAATCTTCATACAGACCCTAATCGCCCAGAAGAATTAAATTCGATTATTACAGATTTAGAAACAGAAACAGGAAAATATATTTATAAATATGACTTAGCGATTGCTATATTAAAAAATCTGGAAATCATGCTCGCAGGTATTTCAGAAAATAGTTATTTAAAAATTTATACAGAAAATTCTTATACATTGGGGCATAAAGTTCAAACAGATGATGGCAGAACCGGTATTGCAATTGGTTTTTCACAAGATGCTGGTTTAATCATAAAACTTGATGATAATACAGAAACTATTTTGCGTACTGGTAGTGCAAAAATTATAAATTAAAAAATATAATATTTGCATTAGTATTCTAATGATAGGATACTTGACAGAAATAAAAAAACATGTTATAATAATAAAAATCATGCAAAATATTATATTTATTTGACAAGTTTTAGGATTAAATTGTATTTTTTACATAATGAAATTATAAAATTAAAATTATAAAATTTAAAATCAAAGAAAGAGAGGAAAAAATCATGTTTTTTCAAAAAGATATTGAGACAATGCCCCGTCAGGAAATTGAAAAATTACAGTTAGAACGCTTAAAACATCAAGTGCAATACTGCATGGATCATGTAAAATTTTACAACGAGCGTTTGACAAAAGCAGGTGTTACAGCAGATAAAATCAAAACTTTATCAGATATAAAATACATTCCCTATACAACAAAAGCTGATATTAGAGATAATTATCCATTCGGATTATTCGCAAAACCTATGAAAGAAATTGTTCGTATTCATGCATCTAGTGGCACGACAGGAAAACCCACTGTTGTTGGCTATACTCGCAATGATTTAAATAACTGGAGTGACTGTGTAGCAAGACTTTGTACAGCAGTTGGTGTCAATGATGAAGATGTTGCACAAATTTCATTCGGCTATGGTTTATTTACGGGGGCATTAGGCTTGCATTATGGACTTGAAAAAATAGGCTGTGCAGTTATTCCGATTTCGTCCGGAAATACCCAGAAACAAGCGATGATTTTAAAAGATTTCGGCACAAGTGTGTTAATTAGCACACCGTCTTATGCGATGTACATGAGCGAAGTCGCTCACGAAATGGGAATTTCTAATGATGATTTAAAATTAAGAATTGGCTTATTCGGTTCTGAGGGCTGTACAGATGCGCTTCGTGATAAAATTGAAAAAGGTTTTGGCTTATTTTCTACTGATAATTATGGTATGAGTGAATTAATGGGGCCGGGGGTTGCCGGTGAATGTGAATATCGTTGTGGCTTACATTTTGCAGAAGACCATTTTATTCCAGAAATAATTAACAGCGAAACTGGTGAAGTACTTCCAGCAGGCGAAAAAGGCGAACTTGTGATAACTACTCTCACAAAAGAGGGAATCCCTATGCTTCGTTATCGTACTAAAGATATTACTAGAATCCACTATGAACCTTGCAAATGTGGCAGAACACATGCCCGTATGGAAAAAGTACAGGGTCGAAGTGATGATATGCTAAAAATTCGTGGCGTGAATGTGTTCCCATCTCAAATTGAAAGTGTTATGGCGAATCTTGAGGGAATTTCTCCGCATTATGAATTAATTCTAACCAGAAAAAATTATACAGATTATTTAGAAGTCAGAATTGAAATTATTGACGAAAAATTATTGGAAAATTTTTCAGATTTAGAACGCTTGCAAAAACAGTCCGCTGATAAATTAAAAACAGTGTTAGGCATTCAAGCCAAAGTAACACTTGTTGCACCAAAGTCTATTCAGCGTTATGAGGGAAAAGCAAAGCGTATTATTGACAAGAGAAACGAAAATCAAGAGTAATTATGTTAAAAGGAGAATGTAGCATGAAAGAGTTATTAATTGGCAATGCCGGAATTGCCAGAGGTTTATACGAAGCCGGTGTAGAAGTAATTTCTAGTTACCCTGGAACACCTAGCACGGAAATTACAGAATTTGCATCAAAATATGATGAAATTTATTGTGAATGGGCGCCCAATGAAAAAGTTGCTTTAGAAACAGCTTTTGGTGCGTCTCTGAAAGGCGTAAGAACGGCTTGTGCTATGAAACATGTTGGTTTGAATGTCGCCGCAGACCCATTGTTTACATTATCTTATACAGGTGTCACAGGTGGACTTGTCATTTGTGTTGCTGATGACCCTGCTATGCATTCGTCTCAGAATGAACAGGATTCCAGACACTACGCAATCGGTGCAAAAGTTCCTATGTTAGAACCGGCTGATTCGTCCGAATGTAAAGAATTTGCAAAGCTTGCATTTGAAATTTCTGAACAGTTTGATACACCATGTTTATTGCGTGTCTGTACGAGAATTGCCCATGCCCAAAGCATTGTAAATTTAGAAAACCGTGTTGTACCTGAACAAAAAATTTACAATAAAAATCCGCAAAAATATATTATGTCTCCTGCAAATGCTATTAAAAGACACCCGTTTGTAGAAGAACGTACTAAAAAATTAACAGAATATGCTGAAACTTCTCCAATTAACAGACTTGAAATTGGCGGTACACAAATCGGTATTATTACATCTGGTGCTTGCTATCAATATGTCAGAGAAGTATTTGGTGACGCTGTGAGTGTTCTCAAGCTTGGTATGGTAAATCCTTTGCCAGTACAGAAAATTAAAAACTTTGCTGAAATGGTCAGCAAGCTTTATGTGATTGAAGAACTTGACGGCATTATTGAAACGCATTGTAAAAATATCGGTGTAGAAGTCATTGGCAAAGAATTATTTTCTCCATTGGGCGAATATTCTCAGAAAAATATTGCAGAAGCTTTTCATATGCCTGCAAAAGAGTTTATTACACCTGATACAGAAATTCCCATGCGTCCGCCTGTGATGTGTTCCGGCTGTCCGCATAGAAGTATGTTTTATTTATTAGCCAAACATAAAATTACAGTTCTTGGTGATATTGGCTGTTATACATTGGGTTCAGCTCCGCCGTTATGTGCATTAGATTCTACTTTGTGTATGGGTGCATCTGTTTCTAGTTTACATGGTTTTAATAAAGCTTCTAAAGGCGAATCAGAACATAAAACTGTTGCTGTCATTGGTGATTCTACGTTCATGCATTCTGGTATGACTGGGCTTGCAAATATTGCTTATAATAATTCTAATTCTACTGTGATTATTTTAGATAATAGCATTACTGGCATGACAGGACATCAACAAAATCCAACAACAGGCTATAATATTAAAGGTGACCCTGCTACAAAAATTGATTTAGAGGCTTTATGTCATGCCTTAGGCATTCAGCGAGTTAAAATTGTAGACCCTTATCATCTGGACGAATGCGAAAAAGTTCTCAAAGAAGAACTTGCTGTTGATGAGCCGTCTGTGATTATTTCACGCCGTCCATGTGTATTATTAAAACATGTGAAAGCAGAATCACCTGTTGTGATTGATAAAAATAAATGCAGAAGTTGCAAAAAATGCATGAAATTAGGTTGTCCGTCTATTCATATTGACAATGACGGAAAAGCCGGTATTGATAATACATTATGTGTTGGCTGTGGTGTATGTAAGCAATTATGTCCATTTGATGCAATTACAAGTTAAATAAAATCATGGCAAAAGGCATTTTTGGAGCTGTTATTGGCAGTATTCAGGCAGTCTTAATCTGGGTTTTACTGGGCTATCTTAGTTTTTGTATTTGTTATGGTATAATATAAAAGGAATATTATATGACAGTCAAAATGGAAAAACTATAAATTTTTATTATTTTTAAATAACGGGGAGGAATTTTTATGTATGAACAAAATAATTTAAAAAAAGGAATTTTAGGAGCTGTCTTAGGCAGTATTCCGGGGATTCTGCTTTGGATTTTGCTGGGTTATATCGGATTTACAGCTTCCATTGTTGGATTTGTCATTGCATTTGGAATTTTGTTTGGCTATAATTTATTATGTGGTGAGCTTGATAAAACAGGAACGATTATCTGTGTTATTGTTTTGTTGATTGCTATCTACGTTGGAGAACATATGACTTGGTCTGTTGTAATATACAAATCTTTGAAAGAATACTCAGAAGAAATTACATTAGGCGATTGTGTCAAAAATTTAGGTTCTATACTGAAACTCGTAGAAATGAAAGGTGATTTTGTTGCTAGTGTATTTAAGGGCTATCTATTTGGCTTGTTAGGTGCTTTTAGCGCAGTTAAGAAATTACTTCGATAAAGAAAGGGAATAGTTGTGAATAAACAAGAATTAGCAATTAATTTTAAGCGTTCAGGAAATAATTGCTGTCAGGCAGTGTTATTAGCGTATGCTGAAGAATTACAGCTTTCCGAAGAATTGCTTAGAAAATTAGGCGCAGGCTTTGGCTTAGGCATGGGCTGTATGGAAGGTACATGTGGCGCATTATGTGGTGCAGAAATGATTTTAGGCTTATTGACATATCAAGGTAAGCCAATTACTGCTAATGCAAAAAAATTACATCATGCGTTTATAGAAAAAACTGGTGCATGTTTATGCAAAGATTTAAAAGGCATCACAACAGGGAAAATGCTTTGTTCCTGTGATGACTGTATTCGTTATGCCGTAGAAATACTAGAATTATATCTAAAAGGAGAATTATTAATATGAATACAAAAAGCATTGTGATTGCTGGTGTTGGCGGACAGGGTTCGCTATTAGCAAGCAAATTATTAGGAAAAGTGTTATTAAATGAAAACTATGATGTCAAAGTTTCAGAAGTTCACGGTATGAGCCAACGTGGCGGTTCTGTTATTACTTATGTGAGATATGGCGATAGAGTCTATTCGCCTGTTGTGCAATCTGGAGAAGCTGATTTTTTAATTTCTTTTGAAAGAATAGAATCCGGACGTTATGCGCATTTACTCAAGAAAGACGGTATTTTAATTACAAATACACAGCAGATTGCGCCTATGCCTGTGATTACTGGAGCTGTGCAATATCCGGAAACGATTCTTGACGAACTTACAGCAAAAGGGATTCAGATTGAGGCAATTAATGCTCTGGCACTTGCTGAACAAGCTGGTTCTGCGAAAGCTGTTAATATTGTTTTGATGGGTCAGCTAGCAAAACATTTTCATATTGCCTATGATAAATGGATTTCAGCATTAGAACAGACTATTAAGCCTGTATTTATTGAGCTAAATAAAAAAGCATTTCAGTTAGGCTATGAATCTTAAGGAGGGGATTTCATGACAGCAAATCAACTTTCTATTTTCATGGAAAATAAAGCCGGTCAACTTGTCAAAGTAACAGAAATATTAAAAAATATGAATATTGATATCAGAGCTATGTCTTTGGCAGATACAAAAGATTTTGGCATTGTTCGTATGATTGTCAGTGATTGCGAAACAGCACAAAATGCACTCAAAGAAAATGGGTTTATGTCAACAATTACAAAAGTATTATGCATTGCTATGAATGATAAATCTGGTAGTTTGAGTAAAATTACAAAATTACTTGCTGATTTTAATATTAATATTGATTATTTATATGCTTGTATTACAGTGATTGGTAAAAATGCGTATATTATTATGCATGTAGATAACGAAAAAAAAGCTTGTGAAGTTTTGACAGAATCTGGTGTTAAATTAATCACTGCCAAAGATTTAAAAGAATTAGCATGAAACAATATGTTTTAGCATTTAAATCAGCAATAGCATGTTTATTAAAAAAAAATAGTACTAGCTTTGATAATTATGATTTCGATAAGTTTAGCCGGCTGTGCAGAAAAAGAATATCAAATACATGATGTTTCTGTCATAAAAGAATATTATGAAAAAATAAATAACACAACAGATTGGAAAAAATCACCGAGTTTTGATGAACGTTGTGCAATTATGCAGATTCCAGATGATATGCTAAATAATATTGATACAGAGACTTTATTTGATGCAGTAATAAATTATCCGTTTTTTAGTTATATAAATGCATATACTAATATTCAAGATGGTGTAGATATTATGCTTGAAAATTTTAACGGCATTCAAGAATTAGCAAAGCGTTCTGATTCACCTGAAATGATTTTGCAAAAATATATAGATGAAAAAGTACTAAATTCTGATGAAATTAGTGAATTAAGTTCTCAGGAAGTTGTTAATAGTGTATTTAAATTACATAACATGGAAGTTATATTAGCACAAGATTTTGTGACGAAAAATTTAGACGAAGATAAACAAGAGCAACTAAAACAAGCAGTTTATGAAAAATATCTTGCTAAAAATAAATTAAAAGCATATGACGGATTTGTATTGACATTTTTTAAAGTCTGCAAAAATGAAAATATTGTATTTTTAGATTTTGAACAAGATTATTATAGCATGAATATAAATGGAATTTCTGTTAAGATAGAGTAAAATAA
>CAMWHN010000025.1 GCA_947174085.1 uncultured Ruminococcus sp. | reverse complement strand
TTCTTTGTCTTTGCAACAGCTCTTAAACTCCCGTTCGGCTCTCACAAGCGACTTCGCTATTATACCACATTTTCAAATTTTTGTCAAGTCTTTTTTTAACTTTTTTCAAATTTTTTCTAAAGCATTTCGCTGCCGTTCGACAGCTTTATTATTATACCACAACTTTTTGCCTTTGTCAAGCCAAATAAATTCAAAAAAATTTATATATTTTTGTAAATAACAGCAAAGAGAAGTGTTTTGCACTTCTCTTTACTACTCATTTTCACACAAAATTTTTTAATCATGTCTTTCATTACTTTTTGTACGACTGCTTAAATCATGAAGTCTGTAAGACATAGTTTCGATATTTTCAGCCATTTCTGCAAATGTCACTAAAACTAAAGCATTACCCCAAATGCTGATTGCTACAGCTATTATTAATACTATTTTTAAAATTGTTGATATTGCCATAGAACTAATAAAAAATATCCCTCCAATTATCCCTAAAATTGTGGCAACTGTAGCAAAAATTATTAATTTACTTGCTGAGTTTTGAAACATGCAAAGCACCTCCTTTCAAAAAATGATAATATATTTTTCATAATATTTATTATAACACATATAAATTTATTTGTATAGAGTCATTTTTGCACTTTTTTTTGCTTACAAAACGCTTGCAGAAGAATGCAAAAAAACTGCGATAATAAATACCGCAGTTTTTCAAATCTTAAAAATCAAATATTATTCGCCATCTGGTAACATTAATTTTACCATAACAGCTTTTTGTGCATGTAAACGATTTTCAGCTTCGTCAAAAATTTCTTTTGCATGAGCTTCAAATACTTTCGCCGTGATTTCTTCTTCACGGTGTGCTGGCAAGCAATGCAATACCATTGCATCAGAATTTGCAGCATTCATAATGTCATCATTAATCTGATAGCCCTTAAATGCAATTTTACGCTTTTCAATTTCAGCCTCCATGCCCATAGATGACCAAACATCAGTAATTAATACATCAGCATTTTCAGCGGCTTTCAAAGGACTATTTGTAATAGAAAAGCCTTTAAAATCTTTTGCAAAATTCATAACAGATTCGTCAGGCTGATAATCATCAGGACACGCAATAGAAACATTCATGCCAACTTTTAAACCGCCAACAATCAGGGAATTTGCCATATTATTGCCATCACCAATATAGCACATTTTTAAGCCATCAAAATTTGCTTTATATTCCCGAATCGTTAATAAATCTGCAAGTACCTGACAAGGGTGACAGAAATCCGTTAAGCCATTAATAATAGGAATACTGCCGTATTCTGCTAAATCTTCTACTTCTTTTTGTGCAAATGTACGAATCATAATGCAATCTAAATAACGTGATAATACTCTTGCTGTATCCTGCACAGGTTCACCACGTCCAATTTGCAAATCATTTGCAGATAAAAACAATGGATAACCGCCTAATTGATACATACCAGTTTCAAAAGAAACACGGGTTCTGGTAGACGCTTTTTGAAAAATCATTCCAAGTGTTTTACCCTGTAACATAGGGTGTGGAATATCATGCTTTGTCTGATATTTCAGCTTATCAGCCAAATCGAGTATATCAAAAATTTCTTGTTGGCTCAAATCCAACATTTTTAATAAATGTTTCATAATAAACAGCTCCTATAATTAATAAATATTATTTATTTCATGTATTAGCTCGTAATACACTTGCAAAGAATTTCCAAACCGGTTTCAAGCTCTTGCATGCTAATATTCAAAGGCGGTAATAATCTCACTCTGTCTTTGGCAGTTAATACAAGCAAGCCATTTTCTGCACATGCTTTTAATATATCTGACGCTTTTTTTGTTTTTAATGCAATGCCTACCATAAGACCTATTCCAGAAACTTTCTGTACTTCGTCCAAAGCAGATAATTTTTCACGCAAATATTTGCTTTTTTCCTGAATATTTTCTAACATGCCATCTTGTTCCAATATTTCTAACACTTTCACAGCTCCGGCACATACAACAGGATTGCCCCCGAATGTTGACCCATGCGAACCAGCATTTAATACATCGGCACATTTTTGATTTGCAAGGCAAACACCTATTGGCAATCCACCACCTAAACCCTTTGCCGTTGTTGTAATATCCGCTTTACAGTTATAATATTCTCCGGCGAATAATTTGCCAGTTCTGCCGATTCCAGTCTGTACTTCATCTGCAATCATTAAAATATCCTGTTCATCACAGATTTTACGAATTTCAGTAACAAATTCAGAATCAAGAGCCATAACACCGCCCTCGCCTTGAATATATTCTATCATAATTGCACAAACAGTATTATCTAATTTTGCATGTAAATCTTGAATATCATTGGCTTTTACATACTTGAAACCCTCTAAAAATGGGAAAAAATAATTATGAAAAACATCTTGCCCAGTTGCAGAAATTGTCGCAAGTGTTCTGCCATGAAATGAATTTACTAACGTAATAATATGATAGCGATTCTTGCTATATTTATCAAAGCTATATTTTCTAGCAAGTTTAATCGCACATTCATTTGCTTCGGCACCGCTGTTAGCAAAAAATAATTTTTCATAGCCTGATAATTTACAAAGTTTTTCAGCAAGTTCTGCCTGAGGCTCATGATAAAATAAATTAGAAGTATGCTGTAATTTTTTTACTTGTTCACAAACAGCGTCAGCCCATAAATTATTGCAATAGCCAATAGAATTAACACCAATGCCACTACTGAAATCAATATATTTCTTCCCGTCCATATCATAACAAGTCGCACTGTTACCGTTATCAAGTACAATTTGATTCCGTCCATAAGTTGACATCGTATGTGCGTTTGTCTGTTCAATCACACTCATTTATTTAGTTCTCACCTTTCATAATTAATATCTCTATTTATAACTTTCTTTCAGAATTTCTATAATTTCGTCATGATTTAATTTTTTATAGCCACCCTCACAAATAAATGAACCTTTTGCAATGCCATCAAACATATCTTCCGTCACGCCTAATTCTTGAATATTCATCACAAGACCAATTTCTTTCATCCATGTTTCCATTGCAAGTAAGCCCTCGTTTGCAATTTCTTCGTCAGATTTATTATCTGGATTTACATTCCAAACATTGATTGCAAAACGTTTAAATTTTTCTAAACCATAAGGCATCACATGACGATAATATGCCATAGAAATAGCCGAAAGTGTCATACCATGAGTCGCATCTGTATAAGCACCAATAGATTGTCCAATCATGTGAACCATCCAGTCAGTTGTTTTGCCTTTGGCTACCATAGTATTTAATGCCCATGTAGCAATCCACATAATATTACTGCGAGCTTCATAATTTTCTGGTTGTTCCACTGCAATTCTGGAGCTGTGAATTAAAGATTTCATTAAACCTTCCATAACATAATCCGAAGTACAATCATCGAAATCTGAAAAATACTGCTCTGTAATATGATTAAAAATATCATAAAAGCCTGCTATCATTTGATATTTTGGCAATGTAAACGTATACACCGGATTCAAAATAGAGAATTTTGGGAATACATTTTCACCGAATACATGCCCTATTTTTAGTTTAGATTCATGATTAGTAATTACTGCACCGCCATTCATTTCTGAACCTGTACCCACCATTGTTAAAATACAGCCTACAGGAATAATTTTATTATTCACATCTTCCATACGCAAATAATATTTTTCCCACGGGTCTTCTTCACAGTAAGCAGACACAGACAAAGCTTTTGCATAATCACAAACAGAACCGCCACCCACTGCAAGAATTAAATCAATTTGATTTTCTTTTGCAAGTTTGCAACCTTCATATAATTTATCCACTGTAGGATTTGGCATAACACCGGACAGCTCCACAATATTTTTTTCACTATGCTTTATGATTTCTACTACTTCATCATAAAGCCCAGATTTTTTAATAGACCCACTACCATAAACCAGTAAAATATTCTTGCCATAATTTGCAAGTTCTTGGCTTAAATATTCTAATGCATTTTCTCCAAAATAAATTTTCGTAGGATTACAATATGTAAAATTACCTAGCATAAAAATTACCTCCTGTTATTAAATTTATTTTCACCCATGTGACAACTGCACTTAAAGCTAATAAATACATTATTGCCAATTTTAATATTTACTCGTAATACTGCACCCAAAGCACAGCATAAGCTAATAATATTCCGATACCGATAGTTAATAAAATTAATTTTTTGCATTGTGTTTTGCTATCTTGACAAATCTGAAATATACTAGGCTGTAACTTGCTATAGCAAATTTTAATTTTATCGCCTTGTTTCCAGTAATATTGCCATTCTGGAAAAAATTGCCGGCTAGTTGCAACCTGTTCTCCCTGTTCTGTCATATAGCGCACAACAGGAGCAATTGTTTCTATTTCACTATGATTATGATAAATTTTCTGTGTTACTTGTGAAATAATTTCTGCTTCTGTAATAACAGGCTTTGCAATATTTTTATAACGCTTTGGCAAACAGGCAAGTAAAATGCAAATACCTGCAATCAGCACAGGCAATAATTTCAGGATTAAAATTAAATTCATTTAAAATTATCTAATAATTATCTAAACTGTGTGCCAATGCCTTCATTGGACAATATTTCAATCAAAATAGAATGTGGTACTCTGCCATCAATTACAGAAGTTTTTTTCACACCTCTGCGAACAGCTTCCACACAGCAATCAATTTTTGGAATCATACCGCCTGAAATAATACCACGTTTTTTCATAAAAGGCACTTCACTGACATTCACAGAAGAAATCAACGTGCTAGCATCATCTTTGTTACGCAACAGTCCTGCAATATCTGTTAATAAAATTAAATTTTCTGCTTTGAGTTCAGCAGCAATTCTTGCAGCAGCCGTATCCGCATTAATATTATAAGCCTGTCCTTTTTCGTCACATGCGACAGTCGCAATCACAGGAATCACACCATTATCTAATGCATCAGTAATAGGCTTTTTATTTACTTTTACAATTTTGCCAACATAGCCCAAATCTTCATCATTTTCGCCATAAGCTCTTTCGGCAAGCAACATTTTTTCATCTAGTCCACAAAGACCAATTGCTTGACCGCCTGTTTGTCCTAAAAGTGTCACTAATTCTTTATTCACTTTTCCGGCAAGAACCATTTTAACAACATCAATTGTCGCTTCGTCCGTATAACGCAAGCCGTTAATAAATTTACTTTCAATGCCCAATCTTTTCAGCATATCATTAATTTCAGGGCCTCCGCCATGAACTAATACAATTTTTACACCGACTAGCGCTAATAATACAATATCACTCATGACAGCTTGTTTTAAATTTTCATTTGTCATAGCATTACCGCCGTATTTAATCACAACGACTTTATTATGATATTTCTGAATATATGGCAAAGCGTCATTTAACACTTTGGCTCTTACAGTATTAGAAATATTTTTAATTTCCTCCATGTGAACAGCTCCTTAATTTCTTAGCTTCTATAATCGCCGTTAATTCTGACATAATCATATGTCAAATCACAGCCCCATGCAACAGCAGAACCTACACCCGTTCCGACTGTAATAGAAACTAAAATTTCTTCTTCAGACAAAATTTTTTTTGCCTGTTCTTCTGAAAATTCCACACCTGCACCATTTCTGCAAACAGCGATACAGCCTTTTGCAGAACTTAGATTTACAGCAACTTGCTGAATATCAAATTCTGCCGGTGCATAGCCAATCGCACACAAAATTCTTCCCCAATTGGCATCTTCTCCGAAAATAGCGGCTTTAAACAAACTTGACATAATCACAGATTTTGCAACAATTTCAGCTGTTTTGTCATCTTTCGCACCGTCACAAAGACATTCAATTAATTTCGTTGCACCCTCACCATCTCTTGCCATCATACGAGCTAAATTCATTAATACAGCATATAATGCATCTTTAAAAATTTCATATTCTGGACTAACAGCTTGAATTAAATTATTTTCTGCTTCACCATTTGCAAGAATACAAACCATGTCATTTGTAGACATATCGCCGTCCACACTAACACGATTTAACGTAACAGCAACAACTTCATGTAAAGCATTCTGCAACATTTCAGAAGAAATATTGCAATCCGTTGTTAAGAACGTCAATGTTGTTGCCATATTTGGGTGTATCATGCCACTGCCTTTAAGCATACCGCCAAGTGTACAAGTTTTGTCATTCAGCATAAATTTTACAGCAACTTCTTTTGGCTTTGTATCTGTTGTCATGATAGCATTCACAGCAGAAGTATTGCCCTTTGAATTTAAACCTTTTGCTAGTTCTGGAATCCCTGTAATAATTGGCTCAATCGGCAAAGGCTGTCCAATCACACCCGTAGACGCAACGATAATATCTTCCGGCTGTAACCCTAAAGCTTTTGCTGTTGCCTGACACATTCTTTCGGCTTTTTCGATTCCGTCAGCATTGCAAGTATTCGCATTCACAGAATTGACTATTACTGCTTGTGCAGTGCCGTCCTGTAAATTTTTTTTAGTCACAGTAATTGGCGCACCTTGTACTTTATTTGTTGTATACATCGCACTAGCATTGCATTTTTTTTCAGCATAAATCATAGCCAAATCATTTTTATCAGGATTACTATCTAGTTTTAATCCACAATGGATACCATTTGCTAAAAAACCTTTTGATGCACAGACACCGCCACTTACAAATTTAAAATCTTTAAAATTTTTCTTCTTCAATCGTAACACCTCATTTTAGACCTGTTGTTTCGTCAATGCCCATCATGATATTTAAGCACTGCACGGCAGCTCCAGACGCTCCCTTGCCTAAGTTATCCAGTCTTGCACAAAGTAAAATTTGTTCGTCATTGCCAAAAGTAAAAATTTCAAGTTTATTTTTTCCACTCAGTGTATTAGATGCTAAGAAAAAGACTTTTTGTTCTTCTGGTGGCATAATTTTATTTACAGTTACAAGCTTTGCATTTGCATAATGCTCCTGAAACATAGCATTTACTTGTTGAATCGTAATTTTTTTATCAAGCATTCTGGTCTGAATCGGCACAGAAACGACCATGCCACTATAATAATCACAAATAATCGGATTAAACATAGGCTTATATTTTAAACCCGAAAATAATTGCATTTCTGGTAAATGCTTATGTTCTTGTGATAAAGCATACTGACGAGGTGAATAAAATTCTTCTGGTTTATCAGCACTTTCATATACTGCAATTGCATTTTTACCAGCACCGCTATAACCAGAAGTTGCATAAGCAAACACTGGAAAATCAGCAGGTAACAAGCCATGCTTTACCATAGGATATAGCATAGAAATAAATCCGCTTGCATAGCACCCTGGAACAGCCGTTCTATTAGAATTAATTATTTTATTTCTAAATTCTGGTGACAGCTCCGGAAACCCATATGCCCAATCTGGATTAGTCCTATGCGCTGTAGAAGCGTCAATAATTCTAGTATGATTTCCGGCAAGTGTGACAGCTTCTCTTGCGGCATCGTCCGGTAAACATAAAAAAGTAAAATCTGATTCTGCCATAATTTCCGCACGTTTTATATTATTATGCCTATCTTCATCTGCAATTTTTAATAATACAATATCTTTACGTTGCTCTAAACGGCTAATAATTTTCAGACCAGTTGTCCCTGCCTGACCATCTACATAAACTTTTATGGACATATTATTTGTCCCCCTTTTGATTTTGTTTTTGCTCTGTTTCTTCCTGTGCTTCATCTTTTTTATCTTCTTCATCAGGTTCACGAGGGCATTTCCACAAGCTGTAAGCGCAACACGCAACTAAACAAAAAATTGCCCACCCGACTGAAAAACCAAAGCTATTAATAAACTGTCCTATTAAAAACTCTCCTACTATCCAGATTAGCACACTTAGAAACGTCAACGCAAAAATAAATATAAACTGTCTTTTTTTCATGCGTTCTGATAATATGCCAAATCGTCCTGAAGTTCCTGAAGCTGTTTTTTAACAGATTCCGGTGACGGCGCACCATAAGAACAACGTTCTTTTACACAAGTTTCTAAATGAATTGCCTGATAGACATCTTCTGTGAATAAATCCGTCATGCTTTGATAATCTTCTAAAGGCAACGTTTCCAAAGTCAGATTTTTTTCAATACAATGTGCAACAAGCGTACCTGTAATTTTATAGGCATCACGGAACGGCATACCTTTCTTGACAAGATAATCTGCACAGTCAGTTGCATTAATAAAGCCTTTCGCAGCTGCATTGCGCATATTATCTTTTAAAACACGCATTGTTTTAAGCATGGGAATAAATGTTTTCAGACAAAGCTCTGTATTATCAATCGCATCAAAAATAGCCTCTTTATCTTCTTGCATGTCTTTGTTATATGCCAAAGGCAGACCTTTCATCATAGACAACAGAGTTATCAAATCACCATTGACACGCCCTGTTTTGCCACGAATTAATTCTGTTACATCAGGATTTTTCTTCTGTGGCATAATAGAAGAACCTGTAGCATAGGCATCATCTAATTCAATAAATTTAAATTCCCAAGAACACCATAAAATAATTTCTTCTGAAAATCTTGACAAATGTGTCATTAAAATTGACAATGCACAACAAAGCTCTATGCAAAAATCTCTGTCAGAAACGCCATCTAAACTATTTGCAACAGGCTGACGGAAACCTAATAATTCTGCTGTCATGTGTCTGTCAATTGGATATGTTGTTCCTGCCAAAGCACCACTTCCGAGTGGACATTCATTCATACGGTCAACGGCATCAACAATACGTTCATAATCACGTTTCAGCATCTGTGCATAAGCAAGCAAATGATGTGCAAATGTAATCGGCTGGGCTCTCTGCAAATGCGTATAACCTGACATAATCGTTTCCGTATGCTGTTCTGCAATATCACAGATAGTATTTGCAAGTTCTAAAATTAATTTTTTAATCATTTGCATTTCATCACGCAAATATAATCTGATATCTAATGCAACTTGGTCATTTCTGGAGCGAGCTGTATGCAAACGCTTTCCAGTTGCGCCAAGTCTGTTTGTTAATTCTGCTTCTATAAACATGTGAATATCTTCTGCATTTGGGTCAAATTCCAGTATTCCGTTCTGAATATCATTAAGAATTTCTTTCAGACCCTTGATAATCATTTCACTTTCAGATAGTTCAATAATACCACATTTGCCTAACATTGTCGCATGTGCAATACTGCCCTGAATGTCTTGTTGATACATTCTGGCATCAAATGCAATTGAAGAATTAAATGCATTCACAGTTTCGTCTACTTCTTTTGAAAATCTTCCTGCCCAAAGTGCCATATTTTCCTCCAGTGATAAAATGCAAATGCCGGAGATTTTTTAAAATCTCCGAGCGTCCGCAAAAAATTTAATTATTATTGTTAATTCTTTTCTGCACGTTTTTTATCAAGCTGTGCTTTTACTTTAATTGGCAGACCGAATAAATTAATAAATCCTGCACTGTCTTTCTGGTCATATACTTCATCTGCATCAAAAGTAGCAACTTCTTCGTCATAGAGCGTGTAAGGAGAAGTAACACCAGCATTAATAATATTGCCTTTGTAAAGCTTTAATCTTACATCACCAGTTACAGTTTTTTGTGTTTCTGTTACAAATGCGCTCATTGCTTCACGCAAAGATGTAAACCACTGACCGTTATAAACAATATCTGCAAATTTAATGCCTAAATATTGCTTAATTCTAGCAGTTTCCTTGTCAATTGTAATAGTTTCCAAAACTTCATGTGCATGATATAAAATTGCGCCCCCTGGAGTTTCGTAAACGCCTCTGGACTTCATGCCGACCAGACGATTTTCTACTAAATCAGCAAGACCAATGCCATTCTCTCCACCTAATTTATTTAAAGTCGTAACAATTTCAGTACCGTTCATTTCTTTGCCATCAATGGCTGTTGGCACACCTTTTTCAAAATGAATTGTCACATAAGTTGGTTTATCTGGTGCTTGAATTGGAGAAACACCCATTTCTAAGAAGCCCTCTTTTTCATACTGTGGCTCATTTGCAGGGTCTTCCAAATCGAGACCTTCATGAGATAAATGCCAAATATTCTTATCTTTAGAATAATTTGTTTCTCTGTTAATTTTGAGTGGAATATTATGTGCTTCTGCATAATCAATTTCTTCATCACGAGATTTTAAATCCCAGATTCTCCAAGGTGCAATAATTTGCATATCTGGTGCAAAAGCCTTAATTGCAAGTTCAAAACGCACTTGGTCATTGCCCTTACCAGTACAGCCATGACAAATTGCGTCAGCTCCTTCTTGAATTGCAATCTCTGCAATTCTTTTCGCAATAATCGGACGTGCAAAAGATGTACCTAACATATAACGATTTTCATAAATCGCACCAGCTTGTACAGTTGGAAATACATAATCTGTAATAAATTCTTCTGTCAAGTCTTCGATATAAAGCTTTGACGCACCTGTCTTAATAGCCTTTTCTTCCAATCCATCTAATTCTGTTCCCTGACCAACGTTACCAGAAACAGCAACAACTTCACAGTTATTATAATTTTCTTTCAGCCACGGAATAATAATAGATGTATCCAGACCGCCGGAATAAGCTAATACTACTTTTTTAATTTCTTTGCCCATGTAAAAAACCTCCTAGCAAAATGCTTTTTTTTGATTATTTTTATTATACATCATCTATGAGACAATGTCAAGCATTTTTGAATAAATATGCAAATTTTTTTTTAAATGATTGCAATTTATGCGTAATATTCAGAATAAAACGCATAAATAGCATATTATAATCAATATTTTGGAATTTTTAAAACAGTAAAAAATATATTTATTTTTTTTGAATAAATATATATATTTATAAAAATAAAATAAACTTTCCAATTTCATTTGGCATAATTCAAAAAAATTCGACAACAAAAAAAATAATTTGACCGCATTATTGTTTGACATTTAGTAAAAAGAATGATAATATTTTATTTGTAGAGCGTATTGTCCTTTAACTACAAGGCAATGTTAAAAGAGACAATGATTTATTATTTTTATTCTATTTTACAAGAAAGCGAGGTAAAAACCGTTATTGAAACAGTATAAAAAATTGTTTTTTAATAAATTTTTAATAACGGAAAATAGTTACTATTATGAACGAAAAAATAAAAGTCCTAATCGGTGATGATACCGTTGATTATGGAATTACCACAGCTAGCGCATTGCGCAATTATGGCTTATATGCCATTACCCGTCGTAAAGATGGTGGCGTGTTATTAAATACAATCCGTGAGGAAAGACCACAAGTTGTTGTAACAGATAGTGTTATGCCTCATATGGACGCCATCGAGTTAATTAAGCGTGTCAAAGCGGAAATTGATTATTTTCCTGCATTTATTATTACTTCTGCTTATGATAATCCTTTTGTGGAACATCAAGTAATGGATTTAGGAGCTGCTTATTTCATGTTAAAACCATTTGAAATTGCATCTCTTGCGGAACGAGTACTCTCTTTGACAGCTTCGCATAATACTAGCAAAAAAGAACAAGATTTAGAATTGATAATTACAGATGTCATTCATCAACTGGGTGTGCCGGCACATATCAAAGGCTATCACTATTTGAGAACTGCAATTTTTGTTTCTGTAGAAAATCCAGAATTACTTGACAGCGTGACAAAGCTGTTATATCCAACTGTTGCTCAAAAATTCGGCACAACTTCTTCTCGTGTAGAACGAGCTATTCGTCATGCAATTGAAATCGCTTGGGACAGAGGCGATTTAGATGTATTAAATGCATTTTTCGGCTATACTGTAAATACTTGCAAGGGTAAGCCTACAAATTCTGAATTTATTGCATTAATTACAGATAAACTTCGTTTACAACGCAAATCTGAAAATATTACAATGGAAACTAACAAAAGAGTGTTAATTTCTAAAGCAAAATAATTTTAACTAGTAAATATAATCTACTCTATTCTATTGTATGTGCTACTTTATCTAATAATTCATCATATTTTGAAGGATTTAATTTACGGGTATCGTTGACAAGATAATCCGTACTGCGATAAGCATGATAAGTAAACGGCGGATTATAGCTGATATTTACATAATCCCCATCGACTTCCAGAATCATTTCTAAATGTTCCGGCAAAATAATTCCGTATTTTTTCTTTGTATAGAAAATATATGCATTAATTTCTTCTTGTGATAAAATACCGCCTTTTACAGTTACTTTAAACATAAAATAGCACTCCTCTCTGATTTTTTTATTTTTTGATTGTGTATTTGTATTATTATAACATATTCCAACAAAAATTGCAAGTGTTTTTCTGTATTTTTGCAAATTGTTTTTTTGATTTAAATTATGTTATACTGTATTATGTATATTATATGCAAGGAGCAGTGTTATGATTACAGTCACAAATGTTAGTCTTTCTTTTGGAAGTTCTGTATTATTCAAGAACGTGAATCTCAAGTTTACAGGTGGAAATTGCTATGGCGTAATTGGCGCAAATGGTGCAGGCAAATCTACTTTTTTAAAAATTCTGTGCGGTGATTTAGAACCCACAACTGGAGAAGTTACCGTTGACAAGGGACTACGGTTGAGCATTCTAAAACAAGACCATTTTGCATATGACCAGTATTCTGTACTGGATACTATCTTAATGGGCAATGCCAGACTTTATGAAATTATGCAACAAAAAGACGCACTCTATGCCAAAGAAGATTTTTCCGAACAAGATGGCATTCTAGCATCTGAACTTGAAAGCGAATTTGCAGAATTAAACGGTTGGGAAGCTGAGTCTGACGCTTCAAAATTATTACAAGGTTTAGGACTATCCGAAGATTTATTATATGCAGAAATGCATTCTCTTTCTGGTAACGAAAAAGTAAAAATATTACTTGCACAAGCCTTATTTGGCAATCCAGATATTATATTATTAGACGAACCTACCAATCATCTGGACATTGAAGCAATTCGTTGGTTAGAAGAATTTTTAGCCGAATATTTCGGTACTGTCATTGTTGTTTCTCATGACAGACATTTTTTAAATAACGTATGTACCCATATTGTAGATATTGATTATACGAAAATCAAAATGTATGTAGGCAATTATGCATTCTGGTATGAATCCAGCCAAATGATGCAACGTCTACAAAAACAGCAGAATAAAAAAGCAGAAGAAAAAATCAAAGAATTAAAAGCTTTTATAGAACGTTTCTCAGCAAATAAATCAAAGTCTGGACAGGCTACGGCAAGACGTAAGTTATTAGAAAAACTTACGGTAGAAGAAATGCCCGCCTCCAGTCGTCGTTATCCGTATATTGGTTTTGATGCCGACCGTGAAATTGGTAAAGATGTTTTGCAAGTCAATAATCTTAGCAAAACTGTTGACGGTGTGCAATTGCTAAACCATATTTCTTTCACCGTAAGCAGAACTGATAAAATTGCTTTTGTCGGTGAGAGTGAACAGGCGATTACTATGCTTATGAAAATCCTAATGCAAGAAGAACAACCTGATGAAGGTAATTTTAAATGGGGTGTTTCTACGTCTGTTTCTTATTTTCCTGTTGACCATTCTAGGTATTTCGATAACTGTCCTTTAAACTTAATTGAGTGGATGCAACAATTTGCGGTAAAAGACCAGACTGAGACCTATTTGCGAGGGTTTCTAGGCAGGATGTTATTTTCCGGTGACGACGTTTACAAGTCTGTCCAAGTGCTGTCTGGTGGCGAAAAAGTACGTTGTATGTTTTCTCGTATGATGCTATTTGGCTCTAATGTCTTATTACTGGACAGACCTACCAATCACTTAGATTTGGAAAGTATCACAGCTGTTAATAACGGCTTGTCTGCCTTTAAAGGCGTTGTACTGTTTTCTTCTCATGACCATGAGATGTTGCAGACAGTAGCCAATCGTGTGATTGAAATTACACCAGAGGGCTGTATTGATAGAGCAGGTACTTATGACGAATATCTGGACTGGAAAAAAAATAGATAATTATCACAAATTCTAATTTTATTTTTATTATTCTTCCTCTTTTGGACTAGCTACCCAAAAGAGGATTTTTTTGCCTAACCCTTTTTTATTATATCATATGATTCGTATAAAATCAATAGTAAAATACTTTTTTATAAATTATTTCTACACAATTTCTAAAAATTAATTGAAAAAATCGTATAAAACATGTTATAATATCCTCTATGAATATTAAGAGGTGATTAACTTGCTTAACCAACAACTGAGAAAATTACGTCGTCAGAAAAAATTAACACAAAAACAAGTTGCAAATTATTTACACATTTCAACTAGCACCTATGGTTTATGGGAACAGGGCAGAAATGAACCAGATTCTAAAAGATTATTAGAATTAGCAGATTTCTTTGATGTGACTGTTGATTACTTATTGGGCAGAGAATCTCTCACTAGTACACAGGAACAAACAATTAAAAATACAATCCAAACATTAGAACAATTAACACAGCAATTAAAAAATATATTTCCACAAGATTGACAAATTGAAAAAAATATGATACACTATTGTTAAT
>CAMWHN010000024.1 GCA_947174085.1 uncultured Ruminococcus sp. | reverse complement strand
ATTTTGTTGTTGTGTCAGCAAGAAAAAATAATTTTATTCTTGCGGATAAAAAAGGTAATTCGTATTATATGCCAAAAGAATTTTTACAGGCAATTCCTGACGGAAATTATCTGGCAATCGGAGATATTTTGCATGTGATAACAGAAAAAAATTTAGATATGACAGAACTTTCCAGTACAGATAATATTATTTGTCATGGCGAAATTAAAATATTTCTAAAAGGTTCTTTACTGAAACAGGGCGAAATAAAAAAATTTCTTGTCAGCAATGTTTCTTATGGCAGTGTATTATTAACAGAATTATCTACTGGAAAAGATTATGTAATTTTTAATAGCTATATTTCAGATGGTTATTATATTTCCGGAACAGATTGGCACGCTGTGATAGAGGGCAATATTGTAAAATTTTTATTATTCGGCAATATGCCTGTTATGCCTGTGCCAAGAAAATTAAAAATAAAAGCCCCTATTACTAGGAGCTTCTGGAAAAATATTTGTTATTACACAGGGGCATTTAATGGCGCATCTATAAATGATTCTACAGGCATTGTAGTTTCTGGCTCTGATGTGATAAAATTAGATTCTGATTGTTCCGGTTCTGATGTGATAAAATCAGATTCTGGTTGTTCCGGTTCTGGTGTGATTTCTGATTCTGTTTCTGTTTCCATTTCTGTTTCTCCGTCTACATGATTGTGAACAGATTCTACATCTAAATATTCTTCTAGTGTTAAATTTTGTTCATGAATTTCTGTTGCCGCTTCTATGCCAACATAACGAATATGCCATGATTCATAATTATAGCCTGTAATATCTTCTTTGTTTTCCGGATAACGAACAATAAAGCCATATTCATGACAATGGTCGGCAAGCCATTGCCCTTCGGCTGTTTCTGCAAACGTGTTATCAATACTGTTGCAGTCAATTGTATAGCCTGTCTGATGTTCAGAATACCCCGGTCTTGCAGAATACATGCACGCATAAGCTTCGCCATAGGCATCACACATGCTTTTGTAAGCAGAAATTTGATATTGATAAGTTCTGTAACCAGAGCTTTCGTAAATATTTAAGCCTAATTCTTTTGCGTCATCTTGTAATTTTTTAAAAGCTTCTTCTGTTTCTGGTAACATGCCCGGGTCATATTCTGCTGGCATACCATAAGTTTTATTGGCAACTAAAATGCCATCAACATAAGTGCAGCCGTCTATGACAGTTAATTCTCTTACAGTTACGGGGATATGCAATGTTTCTTCCTTACATGAGATTGTAACAATGCATTCGCCTTTGGTAAGTCCAGTTAACATGCCTGTTTCGTCAACAGAAGCAATATTTTCATCACTTACGCCGTAAACAGCATCAGATAAATCAAAATTTGCAATTGTTTTTAATTCTAATTGTTTTTCATGATTGACACGCAAATATACATGTGAATATGCGCCCCAAAAACTTGTTGCTTGCTTATATTCCGGAATTGTTTGTTTCTGAGATTGTGTAACTGGTTCTGTATTAGATTCCGAAATATTATTTGAAGTATTATTTTCTGTTGGCGTATCTTTAGGAACTGACAAAGATTTTTGAACAGTTTCAGCTTGTTGCGGATTATTTTGTTTTCCAATCATTAAACCAAATGCAAATACTAGTATTACACTTATCATGAGTAATGTAAATGTAAAATACGTTCTGTCTGCTTTCCGTTTTTTTTGTTGTGCCAAAAAAATCATCCTCTTTTCTGTGTTTCAGATATATGTTTTTCTGCTTGCATAATTTCATTGTTATTTATTATAGCACAGAAATTTTCATTTGTCACCTGTTTTTGAAAAAAATTTTTTAAATTTTATTTCAGATTGTGAAATATGACAATAACAAACTTAATTTTATTGATATAATTCATGACAACAGTTGGTAAATATTGCAAGATTAATGCTATTATTTCCAGAAAATTTAATTTTATGAAAATTTTTTTTGAATATGCTTGCATTTTTTTTTGAAATATAGTAAAATATAATTAATCTGTTATTTCTGACGGAAAATTAATTCACAAGGAGGATTTTATTTTATGAAAATTTGGCAAAAAGTAGTTGCTACGGCAATGAGTTTAACAATGCTTTGTACAACTGCGACAAGCTTAGCAAGTGTTGCAGAAGATACGGTTTCTCTTGAAGATAGTTATTCATGGGATACATTGCGCATTGGTGGCGGTGGCTTTGTATCTGGTATTTCTACTGGTCAAAAAGAAATGTATCTGCGTACAGACGTTGGTGGTGCTTATAAATTCGACTATGAACAAAACAGATGGGTTCAGCTTTTTGGTTTTCTCAACGAAGAAGACAGAGGTTTGCTCAGCGTTAAGGGCATGGCAATAGACCCGACTGATGATAATACGGTTTATTTTCTCTGTGGCTGTGCTTACTTTTCAGGTGCAAAGACGGTTATTTTTAAAACAACAGACGGTGGTAAGACTTTTACAGAATCTGATGTCACTGATATGATTCAAGTACACGGCAATGGCGATGGTCGTGAATGTTCAGAACCAATTGCAATTGACCCTGATAATCCAGATGTTATCTATGCCGGCGGTGATGTAACAGCGGGGGATTCTGCTTTAATTAAGTCTACAGACGGCGGTAAAACTTGGCAATCTGTCAAGGGCTATGATGATTTGGGATTATTTACAGAATCTCTAAAATTTCCTATGTGGACTGACCACATGGTAAGAGGTACAGAATCTAAAGAATATAACGAACAAAATGGTATTGGTACAATTCATATTGAGAATGGCAAAGTCTATGTTGGTACATCTGTAACTGGACAGACGAATATTCATGTTGCTGATGTAACAGATGATAAATTTACAGAATTATCAGCAGATTTGCCAAATGCAAATTATCCGCTTTCTATTACAAGTGATAATAACGGCAATTTATTTTTCTCTTATATTGCAGGACTTGCATTTTCTGGTTCTGCCGGCGGTGCTTATAAATATAATACAAAAACTGGCGAAGTGACAAAGCTCTCTGTAACGGATAGTGCTGTTGGTATGATTACTGTTGATAAAAATGACCCAAATAAAATGGTCGCAAGAACTTGCGGTGTATGGTCTGACCAGTGGTTCTCTGAAGAATGGACAGATGATTCTATTGCATGGGGAGATTATTTCTATCGTTCTACAGATGGTGGCGAAACATGGCAAAATATTACTCCCGGACAGCAAGTAGGCAAGTATACAGATGATTGTTATTTTGTGTCTAATCCGATTGACACCAACGGCTATGATTGGATTTATGGCAAGGCTTGTCACTGGGGAAGTGGTATTTTAATAGACCCAAGAAATTCTGATAAAATTTTAATGACTTCTGGTAATGGCGTTTTTGCCTGTGATAACGTATGGGACGAAAGAGGCGTACAATTTTATTTCCAGCCTGACGGCGTAGAAGAAGTTGTTGCACTGGATTTTGTCAGCGTTCCAGATGGTTTGAACTATTCTGTAATCGGCGACTATGACGGCTTTATTCATGAAAGTGCAACGGAAATTCCGCAGCAATATTATCCTAATATCGGCTCAACGTCTGCAATTGCATATTGTCCGTCTGATACAAAAGTCATGGCACGTGTAGGCGAACATGAAGCAAAAGGGTATTATAGCCTTAATGCTGGCAAAACATGGAAGACTTTGAACGTTCCTAATGGTGGCGGAAAACTTGCCATTACACAGCTTGATGATGGTACTTATAGATTTATAAAAGCAAGTGGTGACAATGCCGCAATTGTTTATACAGATGATTTTGGCAAAACTTGGAACGAATCAACTGGTTTAGAGGGTTCAAGAACAACATATCCGCTTGTTGACCCTGAAAATCCTGCCATTGTTTACGGTTCAGGAATTAAATATAATTCTTATTGGGCATCTGATACAACCAAAAAAGAACCTACACTTGATGATGCACAATATGATTTTTATATTAGTACAGACTATGGCGCAACGTTTCAGAAAACTGTTATAGATAAATATGACGAATGCGACCATACAGGCGATTTGGCATATATTACAAAAGATACGATTGCTATGGCATTAGGCTGGAATGGATTATATATTATCACAGAAAGCGGAACAAAAGTTGAAAAATCTGATGTATTTTATTGTAAATCCATTGGCTATGGCGCACCTGAAAAAGAAGGCGGTGTAAATACACTGTTTATTTATGGCAAGCCTTCTGAATCCGACCCAGAGGGAATTTATCGTTCAACAGACGGCGGTAAAACATGGATTTGTATTAATACAAAGCATCTTTATGGCGGTACTGGTAACGGTAACTTCTTAGTTGGTGATATGAACGAATTTGGCAAAGTCTATATGTCAACGGTTGGTTGTGGTATTGTTTATGGTACGACTTCTGGTATCGAAAATCCTGTTACAAAGCCAACAGACCCAACAGACCCTACACCTGAACCTACTGCTGACACATCTGGTGAAGACCCTATAAATATTCTATGGGGTGATTCTGATTTAGATGATGAAGTTAGTATTGGAGATGTTGTTTATGTTACCAGAACTGTTCTGGGTAAAGATAATACTATGAAAGAACAGGGTGAAAAAAATTGTGATATTGATCAAGATAACAAACTGACACCAGCAGATGCGCTAAATGTTATGAGATTAGTCGTTGGTTTAATTTCACAGGAAGATTGTCCTATTAAAGATTAATTTTATTAAAAAATCGTCACTGGTTTTCTAGTGACGATTTTTTTGCATAATTATTATAAAAATAAAAACAGACGGAATTTCTTCCGCCTGTTTTTTATTAATAATAATTATTAATCATTATATAATTTTGCGAGTCTTGTCAGATAATCATAACGGTCTTTTGCATTTTCTAATGCATTATCAAATAATTCTTCTGCACGTTGTGGATTCTGACGAGCCAGAGCATTATAACGTACTTCACCCATGAGGAAGTTTTTATATTCTTCCGTGTTTGGAGCTTTAGAATCTAAAATAAATGGATTCTTGCCTTCTTTTTTGAGGTCTGGGTTGTAACGATACAAATGCCAGTAACCTGCCTGAACAGCTTTCTTTTCTTCAGCCTGTGCAGTAGCCATACCTGTCTTGATACCATGGTTAATACATGGAGCATATGCAATGATAATAGAAGGACCGTCATAAGCTTCTGCTTCACGGATAGCCTTTAAGCACTGGTTCATGTCTGCGCCCATAGCAATATGTGCAACATAAACATAGCCATAGCTCATAGCAATGCCTGCAAGGTCTTTTTTCTTAACGACCTTACCAGCAGCGGCAAACTGTGCAATTGCGCCTGTTGGAGTCGCTTTAGATGCCTGACCGCCTGTGTTGGAATATACTTCTGTGTCAAATACCATGATATTAATATTTCTGCCGGAAGCAATTACATGGTCTAAACCACCAAAGCCAATATCATATGCCCAGCCGTCACCGCCGAAAATCCATTGTGATTTCTTGCGCAGGAAGTCTTTTTCAGCTAAAATTGCCTTAGCCTTATCACAGCCACAGTTTTCTAATGCAGTAATTAATTCTTCTGTAGCTGGTGTATTTGCTGCACCATCGTTGACTGTTTCGAGATATTTTGCAACAGCAGATTTTACTTCTTCTTTGGTTGCTGTTTCTGCAAGAGCTTCTACTTTAGCGATAACACGTTTTCTTAAAGTCTCCTGACCTAAGAACATACCATAACCAAACTCTGCATTATCTTCAAACAGAGAGTTGCTCCATGCAGGGCCATGACCTTTTTTATTCACTGTATAAGGCGTAGACGGTGCAGAGTTACCCCAAATAGAAGAACAACCAGTTGCATTCGCAATATACATTCTGTCACCAAATAATTGTGTAATTAATTTTGCATAAGGTGTTTCGCCACAGCCTGCACATGCACCGGAAAATTCAAGTAATGGCTGTTTGAACTGAGAACCTTTCACAGTAGCCTCTGTGAATTTTGCAGTTACTTCTGGTTTAATATCTTTTGTTGTGCCGTAATCAAATGCTTCTTGCTGGTCGAGCTGTGTTTCAATTGGCTTCATAACAAGTGTATCTGCTTTCTTGTTTGCAGGGCAGATATTTGCACAAACGCCACAACCTGTACAGTCAAGAACAGAAACTGTCATGCCGAATTTCAAATCGCCAATAGCAGGCTTTAAGCTAGCAAGCTTCATAGATGCAGGTGCATTTTCAGCTTCTTCTGTGTTTAGAGTAACTGGGCGTAATACTGCATGTGGACATACATAAGCACACTGGTTACACTGAATACAAGTATCTGGATTCCATACAGGAACACTAACAGCAATACCACGTTTTTCAAATGCAGATGAACCAGATGGAGATGTACCGTCAGCAAGCTTTACAAAAGTAGAAACTGGCAGTGTATCACCTTTTTGTGCATTGCAAGGAATCTGAACGTTATTGACAAAATCTTCTAAGTCTTTATTTGCACAAGTAACTTTTGGCATACCCATTGGCGTATCTTCTGCGTTAGCCCATGCTTCTGGAACAGCTACTTCTACAATGCCCTGATAACCTGCGTCAATTGCATTCCAGTTTTTCTCTACAACGTCTTGTCCTTTTTTTGCATAAGACATTTCAGCGGCAGATTTCATGTATTCTAAAGCTTGCTCAAATGGGATAATATCAGCAAGTTTGAAGAATGCAGATTGCAGAATAGTATTAATTCTTGTTCCCATGCCAGTTTCCTGACCGAGTTTGACACCGTTTACTGTGTAGAATTTAATTTTATTCTGTGCGATATATCTCTTAACTTGTCCAGGAAGATTTTTCTCAAGACCTTCTGCGTCCCAGATAGTATTTAACAAGAATGTACCGTTTGGCTTAATATCAGAAACCATGTCATATTTGTCAATATAGCTTTGATTATGACATGCAACAAAATCTGCTTTGTTAATCAAATAAGTAGATTTAATTGGTGTTTTACCGAAACGCAAGTGTGAAACTGTAACACCGCCGGATTTTTTAGAGTCATAAGAGAAATATGCCTGTGCATACATGTCTGTATGGTCACCAATGATTTTAATAGAATTTTTATTTGCGCCTACAGTACCGTCAGAACCTAAGCCCCAGAATTTACAGGAAATTGTTCCGGCAGGAGCTGTATCAGGACTAAAGCTATCATCAAGAGAAAGATTTGTGACATCATCTACAATACCAAGTGTAAAGCGTTTTTTCTCTGTGTTCTTGAATACAGCAATAATCTGATTTGGAGTTGTATCTTTAGAACCTAAGCCATAACGACCTGTGTAAATTTTAACAGCATCAAATTTTGTATCTTTGAGAGCTGCAACAACGTCTAAATACAATGGTTCGCCCAAAGAACCAGGTTCTTTTGTTCTGTCTAATACAGAAATCTGTTTTACTGTATTTGGCAATACTTCGATAAGCTTTTCAGCAACAAATGGTCTGTACAGACGTACACGAACCATACCGTATTTACCGCCATTTGCATTGAGATAATCAACAGTTTCTTCTACAGTGTCCATCACAGAACCCATTGCAATAATGACATGTTCTGCATCTGGTGCGCCGTAATAATTAAATAATTTATAATCTGTGCCAATTTTTGCATTGACTTTGTCCATATATTTTTC
Source organism: uncultured Ruminococcus sp. (assembly GCA_947174085.1). Taxonomy (GTDB): domain Bacteria; phylum Bacillota; class Clostridia; order Oscillospirales; family Ruminococcaceae; genus UBA3855. Next base: position 7,967 of record CAMWHN010000024.1, on the reverse strand, counting down.
AACAACTGCTGGCAATTCATCATAATATTTATTACATGCTTCACGAGCTTGGAAGAAAATATCAGGATTCTGTGCAGAACCTCTTAAAACTGGGTGATTTGGATTCAAAGCTTGGTCACGGAATGCCTGTGCAGCTTCTTTGTTCAGCATTTCGTCTAAGTCTGCATCGTCCCAAACTTCAATTTTCTGAATTTCGTGAGATGTTCTGAAACCATCAAAGAAATGTAAGAATGGCACTCTGCCTTCAATCGTTGCCAAATGTGCAACTGCGCCCAAATCCATAACTTCCTGAGGATTAGAAGAACAAAGCATTGCATAACCTGTTTGACGACATGCATAAACGTCAGAATGGTCACCGAAAATATTCAATGCATGAGAAGATACACATCTTGCAGATACATGAATAACATTCGGGAGTAATTCACCAGCAATTTTGTACATGTTTGGAATCATTAACAATAAGCCTTGTGATGCTGTATAAGTTGTTGTCAATGCGCCTGCGGACAAAGAGCCATGTACTGTACCTGCTGCACCTGCTTCAGATTGCATTTCTACAACGTTGACAGGGTCACCAAATAAATTTTTCTTGTCTTTTGCAGCCCATTGGTCTGTGACTTCCGCCATAACAGATGATGGTGTAATTGGATAAATAGCAGATACATCTGTGAACGGATAAGATGCCCATGCGGCAGCGTTATTGCCGTCCATGGTTTTCATTTTTCTAGCCATTGGAATTTTCCTCCTAATAAGAACATATTTTCTTGTTCACTATTTCCTGAAAATTTTAAAATTTAAATTCCAGTAAGACAGTCAAACAAGTTGTAACATATTTATTTTAGCATAAAAATAGCATTCTGTAAACATTTTTTTTGTACAAAATATCATGTTTTTTTTGCACATATTGCACAATTTTTCCTGTTAGGTAAGAAATTATCAACTTTTGCACACGGCATTTTCGCTATAATTGTCAGAATGGTTTTAGCCAAACTGTACAAAATTTTCATTTTTTCGTAACTTTTTTGCAAATTTCTATTGACGAATGCATTTTTTTGTGCTATCATAGTACCAGTGTTAAATACGAATCCCGTATGATTAACACTCGTTTTGTTGTCTCCTTTCTTTTGTTCTACACAAAGTTTGATTTGATTTTATTTTATTTCCCGACAGGACTGAATTTCAGTCCTGTTATTTTTTATTTTAAGCAAAATATTCCAAAATTTAGCAAAAAAAGCTATTGCTAGAATTAGCAACAGCTTTTTAAAATAATATTATTTTTAAGATATTATCTAGTGTTATTTTTAAAATTTAAAATAATAAATTATAAATTTTTCTTGCGATTTAAATTATTGCTTTGTTGCGCCAAGAAATGCCGCACCGATTAAGCCGGCATCGTTTCCGAGTTCTGCAATGACAATTTTTGTATTCTTAGCAGAATTACGAGTGTAAACTTCTTTTTCTACTAAAGCTTTCATAGGCAATAGCAATGGGTCACCTTCGTTGCAAACACCGCCACCAATGCATAATACATCTGGTTGGAAAATATTAATTGTATTAGTAATACCTGCCGCAAGATATTTAATATAATCATCTACAACTTCTTTTGCAGGAATATCATTCATGCGCATAGCGTCAAAAGCTGTTCTGGCAGAAACTTTGCCATTGCGTTCGGCTGTGATAGTATGCATTTTACTATCTGGAGCGATTTCCATTTTTTCTTTTGTCATGCGGATTAAACCAGTTGCAGAAGAATACGCTTCAAAACAGCCTTTGCGACCGCAAGAACATTGTGCGCCATCAACTTGAATCACAGTATGCCCGATTTCAGCACCGCCGAAATTAGAGCCTGCATAAATTTTGCCGTCAATAATAATGCCGCCGCCGACACCTGTGCCGAGTGTAATACAAACAGCATTGTTAGCACCCTTTGCCGCACCGGCAACGTATTCCCCATAAGCTGCCGCATTTGCGTCATTTTCTACATAAATTGGCTTATTAATATGTTTTTTAATATACTCTGCCATAGGTGTATTTTCAAAGCCGAGATTATTAGAATATTCAATCACACCTGTTTCGCTGTTGGCAATCCCGGGAGTACCAATACCAACCCATTCAATTTGGTCAATTGTTAGACCTGCGTCCTGTACAGCTTGTAAAGCCATTTTTGCCATGTCATCAGCAATGGCTTCCGCCGGACGAGGTCTATTTGTTTTTGTGCTTGCTTTGGTGAGAATCTGATAATTCTCGTCTACGACTGCGGCAACAATATTTGTACCGCCTAAGTCAATTCCAATGTAATACTTCATAAAAAATTTTCCTCCTTTTTGATATTATGCAAGTTCTTCTTGCGCATTGGACAAATCAATTTTAGAATTTTTAGCTGGCAAAGAAAATTCTTTCAGGAAATTTTCATAGCTATCATGATAGACATTTAAATCAATATATACTTCTGTCTGGTCTGATTGAACACCATCATAGCCATCTAATTTTCCTTGGTCAGAGTATTGCCAGAAATTCCATCTTGTCAGCGGTTCCATATAAGTATCTCGCATCCAGATTGGATAATCTTCATAGCCACCGCCTAAAATATAATAATAATATGTTTTTGTCGTAATATAAATAATAGGCTTTACTTGATAATATTCTTCTAATTTTTCCAGTAAGGCATTTAAAATTTCCCTTGTATCTTTTTTTGGTAACGGCGATTCTGCGTAATCGCCATAAAATTCAAAATCTACAACCGGAGGTAAATTGCCGTCAAGCTCTCCTACAGTATTAATAAAATTCTGTGCCTGTGTTTCGCCGGAGCTTTCAAAACTAAAAAAATGATACGCACCGGCATAAATATCTGTTTTCTGGATTTCCTGCCAATTTTTTGTAAAACAAATATCTTGAAACGAACTTCCCTCTGTTGCTTTAATAAACGCAAATTTTACATCTTGAGATGCTAACGCTGACCAGTTAATATTGCCCTGATAACGTGAGACATCTACACCCATAACAGGATATTTTTCAGGGTCTGGAATATTTGCAACGATTTCACGATTATAAATTTTTTTTAGCCGAATTGCAAAAGCTCCTACCCAGATTACAATTACAGCTATCAGTAAAATACTGATAATTCTACCATAGGCAATTCGTCTGCCTTTCAGAAAATGACTCACTGTATATTATCACCAAATTTACTATTACTTTTCTATCTAAAAATTAATTAAATTAATTTAAAAACACTTGTTTCGCAATATCGACAGTTTCTTTTGCATCTTTTGCATAGAAATCAGCACCGATTTTTTCAGCATAATCTGCTGTGAGAACTGCGCCTCCCACAACAGTTTTGCACCAAGGGCAATGCTCGTGCAATAATTTAATAGTCGCTTCCATAGATGGCAAAGTTGTTGTCATTAAAGCCGATAAGCCAACTAATAATGCATGGGATTGTTTTGTAGCTTCTACAACGGATTCATATGGCACGTCTTTTCCTAAATCTATGACTTCATAGCCGTAATTTTCAAGTAAAATTTTCACAATATTTTTTCCAATATCATGAATATCGCCTTTAACAGTTGCAAGAACTATAGTCCCACGGTTCACAGATTCTGTTTCAGATTTACATAAATAATTTTTAATTACTTCAAAAGCAGATTGTGCAGACGAAGCCGAAGAAATTAACTGTGGCAAGAAAATCTTACCTGTTTCAAAATCAGCTCCGGCACGGTCAAGCGCAGGAATTAACATGTCATTAACGATTACCATAGGTTCAGTAGATTCTAATAATTTTTTTGTTATCATACCAGCTTCTGATTTTAAACCGGATAAAATAGCAGATTCTAAATTAATATTACTGGAATCCTGTAAATTTTTAGGTTTTGGCTGTGCAGAATCCAAGCCATAATGTGCAATAAAATCCACTGCATTTTTGTCAATATTGGCAAGTAATTTATAAGTTCTGACACAAGACATCATACTTGCTGTATTAGGATTAATAATTGGCAAATCCAATCCGGCATATAATGCCATTGTTAAGAAATTTCTTGTTACAAGTTCCCGATTTGGTAAACCGAAAGAAATATTAGATACGCCTAAAACCGTGTGCAAGCCTAATTCTGTTTTTACTCTGTGCAGAGCTTCTAACGTCTGCATAACGCCTTCCTGTTCGGCTGATGCTGTTAAAGTCAAGCAGTCAATAAAAACATCTTCTTTTCTAATTCCTAAAGCAAGCGCACGATTTAAAATTCTTTCTGCAATTTCAAATCTGCCTTGTGCTGTTTTGGGAATGCCGTTTTTATCCAGTGTTAAGCCTACTACAGATGCACCGTATTTTTTCACTAACGGCAAGACTGTATTTAAAGATTCTTCTTCACCGTTGACAGAATTGACGATTGGCTTACCGTTATAGCAACGCAATCCGGCTTCTAAGGCTTTACTATCTGTTGTATCTAATTGTAACGGTGTATCAGTAATGCCTTGAATGGCTTTTACAGCCGATTGCATCATATCAGATTCGTTAATATCTGGTAACCCAACATTAACATCTAAAATATCAGCTCCGGCTTCAATTTGCTGAATGGCTTGATTTAAAATATAATCTATATCCTGTTCTATTAAAGCTTGTTTAAAGCGTTTTTTTCCTGTTGGATTAATACGCTCGCCAATGACTCTTGGCTGATTAATTATCACAGTTTTATTTGCAGAACAAACCGCTGACGGAATGGCAATTTTTCTCTGTACAGGATTTTTATTTTTTAGCATCGTTACAATAGCTTTAATATGCTCCGGTGTTGTGCCACAGCAACCACCTAAAATTACTGCTCCCATGTCAATAAATTTTTCACAGCAAGAGCCAAATTTTTCAGCATTAAAATGATAAGCATTTGTAACAGGGTCGGGCAATCCGGCATTTGGTTTTACAATTACAGGCAAATTTGTCCATTGACAAAGCTCTTTTACAATTGGCATTAATTCTTCTGGTCCTAGAGAGCAATTAATTCCAATTGCGTCCACGCCTAATCCTTCTAGTGTCAAAGCCATTGCCGGAATTTCACAGCCTGTAAATGTTCTTTTATTTTCTTCAAACGTCATTGTGACTAGAATTGGCTTACCGTTGCCATATTCACGACCTGCAAGCACACCTGCACGGACTTCTAATAAATCTGTCATTGTTTCAAATACAATAAAATCTGCTTCTTCACCCGCTTGAATTTGTTCTTTAAAAATATCATAAGCTTCTTCAAATTTTAATGTTCCTGTTGGTTCAAGTAATTGTCCAATAGGTCCTATGTCTAAAGCAATATATTTTGCACCGGATTTCTTGGCATTAGCAATCGCTGTTTTAATAATTTGCTGTACAGATTTATGCGTTTTCGCCATTTTCAAGCGATTCGCACCAAATGTATTTGTGTAAACAATATCGGCACCGGCATTGACATAAGCTTTATGAATATTAGTAATCAAATCTGGATTTGTGAAATTCAGCATTTCCGGAATGCCACCAAGCTTTAGCCCTCCGGCTTGTAACATAGTACCCATACCGCCATCAAGGACTAAAAATTTCTCTTGTTCTAAGATTTTTTTAAAATTTAAACTCAATTGCAATGTCCTCCTTTCGCACGGTAAGGGCAATTTTGAAATAAATTACAAGTGATACAGCCCTTTTGTGATTTTTTGATTGGTGTATCTGATAAACCAATGATTGCTGTAACAGATTTTCTTGGAATCATTAAGCCACTGTCTGTGACACAAACACCAATACGTTTCTGTGCATGAATTAATTTTAAAAAATCATCTTGTATCTGCAAGGGCATATCACCATAACCCGCACTGAATCGCCATGTAGAATATTTATTTTTAAAATTAATTAATATTTCCTGTTCCACGCTGTCGCAGAGTTGTTCTGTGAGTGCGCTTGCCATAGCATCTATCATCATGCCTGCTAATATATCACTAGTCTGTGTAATTCTAATACAAGTATCCGTACTTTGCGACAACGTCGCACAGAATAAAATTACTTGTTCACAATGTTCTAAATGTTTTTGAATATCGTTTCCCAATAATAAAAATTTTATATCTGATTTCTGAAATAATTGCCAGCAATATCGGGGCTTTATCGCAGATAATAATTTTTTTTCGCAAATATCTGCAAGTTTCATGAAATTTTCATCTGGTTCGCCATAAAATCCCATATAGCGAAAAGCTTGTATTCTGTCAACAGAATTTAAATTTATCATGAATTTCTGCCCAAAATGCCAGATACCGCTTCTGTAATACGTTTGGCAACATAGGGATTATTCATTGTATATAAATGAATCCCATCAACACCATTCGCTACTAAATCAACAATCTGGTCTACTGCATAGGCAATGCCTGCATCACGAATCGCTTCTGGACTATGTCCGAATCTCTGCATCATCACAGTGAATTTTCTTGGCAGACTTGCACCGCAAAGGCTTACCATTCGTTGAATCTGAGACGCATTCACAACTGGCATAATCCCTGCTTCTATGGGAACATGAATGCCAATAATTTCACATTTCTCCCGAAACTGATAAAAATTTTCGTTTTCAAAAAATAATTGCGAAATTAAATGCTTTGCACCTATATCAACTTTATGTTTTAAATTTCTCAAATCAGCCGTTGCAGAAATTGCTTCTGGGTGTGTTTCTGGATAACATGCGCCATAAATTTCAAAATCACCCTGTGTTTTAATAAACTGAATTAAATCACTTGCATATTTAAAATCTGTTTTTTCAGGTCTGTCAGGGCTTTTATCCCCACGCAATGCTAAAATATCTGTAATGCCATTGGCTTTAAAATCTTGTAAAATATCTGTAATTTCTTGTTTTGTATAAGAAATACATGGCAAATGTGCAACAGATTTAATATGATATTGATTTTGTAATCTTGCAGACAATTCACAAGTAATTTTTCCACCGGAAGTGCCACCACCTGCACCATATGTAACACTGATAAAATCAGGTTTTAAAGCAGATAATTCTTCAAAGCATTCTGAAACTTTTTCAACCGGTGTTGTTGGTTTCGGTGGAAAAACTTCAAAAGAATAAATTATTTTTTTCATAAAATTATCACCTTATTATTTTAATTATTATTTAATAAATTTTCCAGTCAATTGGTGTAAAGCCTTTTTCTTGTAAAAACTGATTTGTTTGTGAGAAATGCCTGCACCCAAAAAAGCCACTGCTTGCCGAAAGTGGTGACGGGTGTGCGGCTTCTAAAATCAAATGATTTGGATTGGTAATTAATACTTTTTTCTTTCTGGCAGGTGTTCCCCATAGTAAAAATACAATTGGGTCTTCTCTTAGATTTAATAATTTAATAATATAATCTGTGAATATTTCCCAACCTTTTCCCTTATGGCTATTGGCTTGACCGGCACGGACTGTTAAAACAGTATTTAATAATAATACACCTTGTTCAGCCCAGCTAGTTAATTCCCCGTGCATACCAGTATTATCAATATTTAAATCACCTTTGATTTCTTTGTAAATATTTCTAAGAGACGGCGGAACTCTCACACCTTTCTTGACAGAAAAGCTTAATCCGTGAGCTTGCCCTTCGCCGTGATAAGGGTCTTGCCCTAAGATAACAACTTTGATTTGGCTATAGCTTGCTAATTTCAACGCATTGAAAATATCATACATATTGGGATAAATGACTTGTGTCTGATATTCCTGCTTTAGAAATTCACGCAATTTTAAATAATATTCTTTTTGCATTTCGTCTGCAAGTAAAATATCCCATTCGTTATTAAAACTAATCATTAGAATTTAATCCTCCAATCATGAATATATTTCTATTTTAGCATAGATTTTACAAGAATGCAAGTAGTTTTTTTTTAAGTTTTGGAATTTTTTAATAAAATTATAAAATATGCCAGATTTTCGGAAAATCTTCTTGATAAATATTTTGTACTAAGATTTTTAATTTTGCAATTTCAACTGATATATCTTCATGAT
>CAMWHN010000023.1 GCA_947174085.1 uncultured Ruminococcus sp. | reverse complement strand
TTACTTTATCAGGCAAGCCGGCTAATTTTGCAACATCAATGCCATAACTATCATCTGTACCGCCAGAAACAATTTTACGCAAGAATCTAATCCCATCTTTATTTTTTCTAACAGCAACACTATAATTTCTAACGCCCTGCAATTCCTGTTCCAGTGAGATTAATTCATGATAATGCGTTGCAAATAAAGTCTTACAGCCTAATTTTTTATCACAGCAAATATATTCTGCAACGGCTTTGGCAATACTAATGCCATCAAATGTAGAAGTTCCTCTGCCGACTTCGTCCAGAATCACAAGACTATTTTTTGTTGCATAGCGTAAAATTTCAGCAACTTCTTTCATTTCCACCATAAAAGTACTTTCCCCTGCTGTTAAATCATCTGACGCACCAACACGGGTAAAAATTCTATCCACAGTAGAAATTTTTGCATAACTTGCCGGAACAAAACTACCCATTTGCGCCATGAGAACAATTAAAGCTGTCTGTCGCATATAAGTCGATTTTCCTGCCATATTAGGACCTGTAATAATTGCCATTCTATTTTGATTTGTATCAAGATACACATCATTTGGTACAAATACATCATCAAGCATTTGTTCTACAACAGGGTGTCTGCCATCTTGAATATGTAATACACCATCAATCGCAATTTCTGGTTTTTGATAATCATTTTTAGATGCTGTTTCTGCAAAAGATACTAATACATCAATTTGTGCAATTGCCGAAGCCGTTTCTTGTACTTGGATTAATGCCTGTGCCAAATAATCTCTTACTTGTGTATATAATTCCTGTTCTAATTGCAATGCTTTATCTTTCGCACCCAAAACAGAATTTTCTATATCTTTTAATTCTTTTGTAATAAATCTTTCTGCATTTGCAAGCGTTTGTTTGCGAATATAATAATCTGGTATTCTATCATAATAAGACCTTGTCACTTCCAGATAATAGCCAAATACTTTATTATTGCCTATTTTTAAATTTTTAATTCCTGTACAAACACGCTCTTTTTCACAAATTTTTTCAATCATATCACTGCCATGTTCCATGATATTTCTAAATTCATCAAGATTTTTATCAAAACCAGATTTTATGACACCACCATCTTTTAACAAAGCCGGAGGGTCTTCCACAATTGCTCTGTCAATTAAATCAGCCAATTGCGATAAATCTGAAATATTATGATTTAATTTCTTTAATAAAATGCTATCTTCAAAATTAGCTAAATTTTTCTTAAATTCCGGCAATTCTTTTGCTGTTAAACATAAAGCACGCAAATCTTTGGGGGTCGCTTTTTTATAAATAATTCTAGTCATTAATCTTTCTAAATCATAAATATTATTTAAATTATCTTGTAAATATAACAGCTCCATGCTATGCTTCATGAGAGTTTCTACAGCGTCAAGTCTTGCCATAATACTAGCCGGACTTCTCAACGGACGCTCAATCCATTGTTTTAACATACGTTTGCCCATAGCTGTTCTTGTACTATCTAAAACACCTAGCAACGTATTTTTTTTATTTCCTGTTCTTAGTGTAGAAGTTAATTCTAGATTTTTCAAAGCATTATAATCTAATATCAAATAAGACGCATTATCACTTAATTCTAAATTTACAAATCTTCCCACAGGTGATTTTTGTGTATTCTGAATATATTCAAATAAACTGCATACTGCACAAGTTTCAATCATATTTGCTTGTAAACCCAATTCTTCGATTGCCTGCACAGAAAACTGTTGACAAATAATTTTATTTTGCAATTCTGGTACAAAGCATTCATCATCTCGTAAATTACAAAGGCATTTCAATCTGGTTTTTAAAAATTTATTTACTTCTTTTTGATTTAAAAAATCCTGATTAAATAAAATTTCACTTGGCATATATCTGGACAATAAATTTATCATTTCTTCCTGCTGATACATACCAGAAACTGCATAAACAGACGCTTCTCCTGTAGACAAATCCGCAAAGCATAACGCTGTATTATCTTTCTGACAATAAATACTGCATAAATAATTATTACTTGCATCATCTAGCATATCAAATACAGTCCCCGGAGTAATTACTCGAATTACTTCTCGTTCTACAAGTCCCTTGCTCTCTGACGGGTCAGTCATTTGTTCACAGATAGCTACTTTACAGCCTAATTCTAATAATTTCTTGACATATAATTCATAGCTATGATACGGCACACCACACATTGGCGCACGTTCTTTCAAACCGCACTCTCGTCCTGTGAGTGTTAATTCCAAATCTCTTGATACTCGTATGGCATCATCAAAAAACATTTCATAAAAATCGCCCAAACGATAAAATAAAATACAATCCTGATAATTTTGTTTTACTTCAAAATACTGTTGCATCATAGGTGACAATTGTTCTTTTTTAATATTTTTCAGCTCCAAAAAAAAGCTCCTCTCTGTTATTAAATCTTAAAAAATTTTGATATAATTATAATTACCAATTTTTTGAGCAATCACTTCACGAGTGAGATTATACCAACTTTCACAGGCATCTAAAATAATCGCATCTGCTGTCACAACATGATGTTTTTGCTTTAGAATTAAATCCACAGGATTTTCAATTTCAACAGCAATTTCAAATTCTGATTCTGCCATTAATTCTAAAATTCTTTGCTTTAATCTTCCAGAATTAGAAATTGGCTTATCTAAATAAAAAACTGCCTTTTTAATGTTAGACTCCTGAAAAAATTCACGCATTGCCTGAATTGCCAAATCTGTTTTATCAATTAAACAATAAGTTCCTCGTAAACCTGCTAAATCTCTAATAGTCCCGTCCATGCAGTCTAACAGCAATGAACCAGAAAAAGCAATTTCTAGTGTAATAATGATATTAAAGCCGTCAATATATAAAGTTGCTCCGGCAAGGTCTTTTTTTAATAATTCTTTCTTTTTACGAATATTAATATTTTCCTCTGGGGAAATCATTCTTGCTAAAGCAAGTCTTTGCCGTTCAGATAGCAAATAATGATTTCCCACAAATGTTGTCGCTGTCTTTACAGAATAACCTCTGTTTAATAAAAAATAAATTTCTTCTCCAGCTTGTTGTAATATCTGCAAAGATTTTTGATTGAACTGACGTTCATCTGTTGACACAAAGCCTCTTTTGACAGACTTTGGCATAGAATCAACCACAACCGCCACAGCTTCCGCAATCTCCTGCACAAGATGCTGTTGTCACATCAATTTCATCTGGATTCACACCATTGGCAGACATAGAAATGATTGTATTAATCTGACTCATAAGTTCGTCCATAGCAGATTTTGCGCCATTATAAACCATCATTTTTGGATTACTCATAATTTTCTGATAATTATCTTTAATTAATTCATTTAATTCTTGCACTTTATCATTATCTTTATCAGGTTTCGCAATTTCCATTTGCAATTCCACACGCTTTAAATTAAACGCATTAATTAAAGCCTGTAACTGTTCGTCTTCATCATTCGCTTGTTTTGCCAGACAATAAGCAATATATCTGTCATCTGCCTGAATTGCCTTGCCTAATTCTCTCGTCATTTGAATAATATCCATATATACATGCTCCTTTATATAAATTTAAATAATTTCGCCAATAACACAATTACTGCGACTATCTGTAATTTTAATTTTTAAAAATTTCCCTAACATGTCTGCATTTCCTGCAAATTCTACTAACATATTTTCAGAACTTCTGCCAGACATATGACCTGAACGCTTTTTACTCTCGCCGTCACACAATACAGTTAAAATTTTCCCAATAAAACGCTTATTATTTTCTACAGAAATTTCACGCTGTACGGCAAGTAATTCCTGCATTCTCCGACTTTTTTCAGAATCAGAAATACTATCCAGCATACTAGCAGCCTTTGTTCCTGTACGCTTAGAATAAATAAACGAATACATATTATCATATTTGACTTGTTTCACAAGTGCAAGCGTTGCTTGAAAATCCTGTTCACTTTCATCTGGAAAACCAATAATTAAATCTGTTGTCAATGAAAAATCAGGATTTTTTTCACGAATATAATTTACTTGTGATAAATATTTCTCAACTGTATAATTTCGATTCATGCGTTTTAAAATTTCATTACTGCCGGATTGCACAGGCAGATGCAAATGTTTTGCCACATGTTCACATTCTAAGATACAATCCATTAATTCCGGAGTCGCATCTTTCGGGTGTGATGACATAAATCTAATCCAGTATTCACCAGAAATTTTATTTAATTCACGCAATAATTCAGGAAACGTAATTTTGATATCTAAATCTTTGCCATAAGAATTAACATTTTGTCCTAATAGCATAATTTCTTTATAACCATCTTGAATTAATTTTTTTACTTCTGAAACAATATTTTCTGGTTTCCTGCTCCGTTCTCTACCTCTGACATACGGCACAATACAGTATGTACAAAAATTATTACAGCCATACATAATTGGCACAGAAGCTTTAAATTTACTTTCTCTTAAAGGCTCTAAATTTTCAGGAATATCAATCACAGTTTCAATATCCTGTGCATATCTTAGCCCATGCATATGAGCATATAACATTTGTGCAAGCCGATTCACAGCAGAAGTTCCTAATACAATATCTACATATCGATAAGACTTTGCAATTTTATCTGCAACTTGTTTTTGAGCTGTCATGCAACCTGTTACACAAATAATTAATGCTGGATTTTCCTGCTTTAATTTTTTAATACTGCCCAATGTTCCAAATACTCTGTCTTCGGCATTTTCACGCACAGCACAAGTATGATATAAAATCAAAGACGCTTGCTTTACATCATCTGTCATAACATAACCCATTGCTTGCAAAATGCCTGATAAATTTTCACCGTCTGCAACATTTAACTGACAGCCGAATGCATGTAAATATGCTTTTGGCGGTTCTGGTCTTTGTGAAAGCCAGTTTTTAATTTCTTGCATACAAATTTCAGGCTTTGGCAAATTATTTCTATCTAAATTCAATATTTTCACCTCACAAAAATTATTATAGCACTTTCTTGAAAAAAATGCAAGCTTTTTTTACCTATAAACTGCTTCTGTATATAACAAAGGCATCATTGCTTTTAATACAACTTTTTTTTTGACATGAAATCTATTATTTTTCAAAAACTGAATATATTCTTTTTCATTCCAATTTGCCATAGTCACACCTGAAATTGTTTTAAATATTTTAGTTAGCATTAGACTTGAGGAATTTATATTTTGATTTATCAAACATGGTGCAATTAAAATACCACCTGTTTTTAACACTCTTGCAATTTCAGACAAAGCTTTTTCAGGATTCGGCATAATATGCAACGCATTTGAGATAATTACGACATCAAAGCTATTATTTTCAAACGGCAAAGCACATGCATCTGCTTGCATAAAAAATAAATTTTCTAGTTGATTGCCTTTCTGTGCTTGATACAGCATATTTTCTGAAAAATCAGTTGCAATATATTTTTTTGCAAATTTCGCTGTATTTCTGGCAATTAAGCCTGTCCCTGTGGCAACTTCCAAAACTTGCTTTTTTAAAATTATTTTTCTGATTTTCTGATACATTTCCTGATATGCTTTTTTATTAATACCCATGAAAATATTATAAACTGGTGCATAAAAATTCCAGAAAGTTTTTTGATTTTTAATTAACATAAAACAGCTCCTTTCTTGATAATTATTTTAATCATAATTTTATTATAGCATAATGATTCAGAAAATGCAAGCAAAAGAAAAAAGCCTGCTTAAAAAAGCAAGCTTTTTCCTAAATAGATATATCTTAATGTTCAGAAACTGGCTCAAGTAGTATGAAATCAGGAGCTGACAAATCACATAAATCAAGTATCGCCTCACCTGTGTCAAATAATGAAATATAAAGATTACCGATTTGGTCTTCATCAACCGCATAATACAATACACAGTTTGCACTTTCGCCAACTTCTAAATCATAAATGCCATTATGGTCATGTTCATGTTCTGTATAAAAACTAAAGAAACTATTTGAGTGGAAATTAGGTTCATGCTCCATGTGCAGACTACCTCCAATATAATCTCCACACCATATCTGATTATCCACAATACTCATAAGAGGCATACTAAAACATAATCCATGGTTATCATAATAATCTTCGTCATCCATTTCAAAGCTTTCACCTGTTCTAGTCAATGTTACATCTAATTTTAAAATATATTGCTTAACAACGGATTCCCCAAGGAACTCATCAATCGAAGTCAAACCGTTGCCAACCTTAGTTACTGTTTTAGAGACATACAATTCCCCGTCTTCGTTAAGATATCCGCTGAAATCCTCTGGAAGTCCAATGCCATTTGTTGTTACACCCGTGAAATCACTCTGCAAAGTCGCATCATTAATTGTCAACTGAATATCTGGATTTTCAACAACAGAAACATCATCAAGCTGTATAGATTTATTCACGGTATCACCAATATGCACTAAATTCCACTCATTTTTGTCAGCTCTCATTATTTCTGAACAATAAATATTTGATTCTGAAAGACCATTTTTTTCTGCTGCAATTAATTGAGAAATGAAGCTTGGATCTGCAAACTGTTTATCAATTGTCCAGGCTTCCTGATAGATACCCGCTGTTTCTTCCTCTGTTTCCACAAGTGTCATATTATCCGCTAGCTGAATTGCTTCTTCCTGCGTGAAACCCTTGATATAATAATCTGCAACATAAGGTGTCCCCTCAAAATGCACATACAACTGAGAATAACCTTTATCTCTTGTGATGAGTACCATTTGCTTTTTAAATTCACCGGAATCTAATTCCATTTCTAATCTATCAACAGCATAATCAACATCCACCACGAAATTCTGTGATACATCCTCCACACGACAAAAACTAGGTGTCATAGCATGTTCATCAGACTCATCCGAAAAATTATGATATTTGCCGTAATAAGGACTATTATCTCCTGCCAATTCCAGACCATCTGGCAACCAGTTTAACTGCAAATCATAACAACCGCCATTTGCTGTGTAATCATTTTCTTCACACTGAAATTCAATGCGTTGTACATATGGCATATCTTCAATTGAATATTCTTGACTTTCTGGTGTCCATAAAACTGCTGTTTCTGTATCAGAAACTTCTAAATATAAATTATCTGCAAGCTTCTGTACTTCGTCCCCTGTGATTGACAAATCATTAATATAATACGTTGCAATATAAGGCGTTCCAGAAAAATGCACATATAACTGCAACATATTATCCAGAATAAGATAATATGCCTCATTGTCAGAGCTGGTCTGAAATGCCTGATAACTAAGAACATTATCAAATTTCTTATAAAAATCTTTTGTGACATCTGCAACACGTTGGAACGTCAACGCAAAAGCAGTTTTATCTTCTGGCAACCAATCACTCTTGACATCATAATAACCGCCATTGCTGGTATGCTCATCTTCCTGACAAGTGAAATATATTTCAAAGCTAAATGCTTCATTAGATGTTTCACCATAGGATTTCAGACTTTGACTTTGAAAAATAGTATTCACAGATTCTGTTTCTTCTTCTGCATTTAGCAAAACTTCAGACCCAACAGAAAAATCTGATAAATTTTCACTTTGTTGAGCAACTTTGCCGATTTGATAAAGATTCACCCCACCATAAATGGCGAATCCTGCCATACCTGCAACACATGCTGTTAATACAGCAAAACCTGCTTTATTTCTACGCTCTGCTTTATGAGACTGTTTCATAGTAACTCTCCTTTCTAGTTCTTGACGGCGTTGATAATAAGAATTTGAAAATTTAGGCTCTGGCATATCTGGTGAAAATGCTTGGGAAACAATTTTATCCCAATCTTGATTATTTATTTTATATTTATTATGGGACATAATTTTTTACTCCTTTCTGTGCCGTCATACGTTTTTTTGCACGTTCATAACGTTTACGGACGGTATTTTCTTTCATGTTAAGTAATTCAGAAATTTTTCCAAACGTCAAACCCTCTTGACAATGCAGTAATACAATTTGTTTATCTTGTTCACTTAACACGGAAAACATATCAGCTAATAACTGACGTAATGAATGTTTCTTGATTCTGGTATTTAATTCATCATGATGATCTGCAATTTGTGTAATAGATTCGTCTAAATCTACGCAATTATTTGAATTTCGCATATTTTTCCGATATTGATTAATCGCTGTATTACGAATAATTGCTATCATATATTTTTTTGTTTCAGGGCTGTCTGGTTCACCAATTTTATGAAAATGCCTGATAATTCTCTCAAACGCATCAGAAACGGCATCTTCTGCTTGCTGATGTTGATGTAAAATTGCATAAGCAATATGATAAAACGGTTTTTCATAGATTTGATAAAGCATTTCTAATTTTTCAGAATCTCGCATTGTTTCACCTCCTGTTAATAGCTTTCAGAAACGTTTCTATTATATATAACAATTTAAAATTTCTCAACGTGACAACAATTTCAAAAAAATTTTCAAAAAAATAAAAAAAACATTATGCCGGAACATAATGCTTTTTTAATATTAGACCTATTTAAATTCTATTTAGTTTTTCTATTAGTAAATATATTCAACTATTATAATAACTCTGAATTTATTAATTCAAATATCCAAGAGGAAATATCGGTAAATACATAGCCTAGACTTTCCGCTTTTGTACAGTCAAATGATGTTTCTACTTTTAGTCCATTATAAGGGGCGGAATCACCATTTTTAGATAATATTGCTTTTTTTCCTGATTTATTTTCAATATGAGTAATAATTTCTTTTGGTGAGATTATCCCTTTTGAACAGCCGTTTATAGCTCCTGATATTGAACATTCAACAAGATATGCCATAAATTCGCCTGCTTCTAATTCATTTATATAGCATGTTCCAATCTCTAAATTATCAATATACATAGGCATATGATTACAGATATGCTTCATATAAAATCTAAGTCTATTTGTATAATCATTTTTACCCATTACAACGGGATATCTCACAAAAACGCATTGATTCATATCCATAAATTCTAATGTAGCACGTTCTGCTTGTCTTTTGCCCTCAGCATAATCTGTTGGTCTGTCCATCCAAATTAATTTGTGATTTTTTGTATTAAATTCACTTTCGTTAATCAATAAATGCTCACTAGTATATACTGCACAAGAGGACATTTGAATATATCTCTTACAGCAAACATTTTCCAAAAGTGACTTTACATCATTTGAAGAATAGGCTACTTTATCAATCACTACATCATATATTTCAGAACCAAGTGCATTTTTCACACTGTTTCCATTGGTTTTATCCATAATAACATGACGTACTTTTTTATTAAAAATATTACTGTAATTTCCTCTTGTAGCAATTGTTACATCATGTCCATTTTCAAGAATACGCCTTACCATAGGGATTCCAAAAAATCTTGTTCCACCAATAATTAAAACATTCATATTTTCTCCCAAAATTAAAATTTACAGCTTTTATTTTAATTTAAGCCGTGTTTGCCTAGCCAAGTTTCAATTAAATCTGCAATTTCCTGATTATTTTCTTCTTGAAACATAAAATGACTATTACCATTAATATTTTGTTCTGGAAGTTCTACAACTGTACAGTCACCACCATCTGCGGTATATTGTTCAGCAAACGCTTCAGCATTTGCAAGAATTTCTTGCCAATACGTTGTAGACGCAAGCTCTGTATCACCAGTTGTAATATAATCACCAAAATAAATTACTATCGGAATATTTGCTTCTAATAATTTTTGATATTGTGCAGAATTAGATTTTGGTACAGTAATCGGCTCAATGGCAACAATTGCAGAAATATTCTCTGTAGACAAATCCCATGCAATCGAACAGCCCTGCGCATGTGCCATAAAAATAGATTTTTGTCCAGTCATATTTTTCACATCCGTAATAACTTCTGCAAGTGCTTTTGCAACAACGACTTTGTCATAATTACCAGTATTAGACGTTGCTTGTCTCAAAAATTGATTTAACGCTTCTTCACTATCTGGGAATTGAGAATTTTTATTTGTTTTATTCAAATTTTCGCCAATTCTATAATAAGTGTACCATGCTTGGTCACCGGGCTGATATTTCGTAGCAGTTTCAGGTTTTTCATAATCTTCATCATCTTCATCAATTTCACCATACCACATATCTAAATCTGTATCACTTGAAATTTCTGACGCTGCGCCGGCTTCTCCACGGCGTGGCTGGTCAACTAAAAAAGCACTATGTCCATTACGCATAAACAGTGTAGAAAAACCCTCTCTGCCGTCCGGCGTTGTCATCCAACACATACGGGATTGCCGATAGCCGTGCAAATATACAATTGGATTGCCATTATCTTCTGCTGGAATCTGATATAATACATTGGCATGGTCGATATGAGCTGTATTTCCTGCCCTTGTGCTATCCTGCCAACTTTGCGTTGGGTCATAATCGCCTGATACAGCAGTTGTTACCGTACCACCTGAACTAAACATGCCCTGTCCTGCAATGCGTAATTCTTGAAATATTTCGTCATCGTTTTCAGACTGTTGAGCAATTGTTTCTTCTGTTGTTTCTGGCTCTGTTTCAGTTGTTTCTTCTTCGACATCTGGTACAGAAGAATTTTCTGTATTACAAGCTGTCATAGTTGCACTTACCATGAAAACCGCTAGCAAAATGCCAATATATTTCCATTTCTTCATAAAATTACGCCCTTTCTTTTTGTTATACTTAAAATTTATCTCTATTGTTATATTATAGCATATTTTAAATTTAAATACAAGACCCGATTTCAGTTTCAACAAAAGAACTGATTTTTATTTCAAAAAGTGCATAACTTATAACAAACTGTCAGAATTAGGGGAGTGTGATGTTGCCTAGCGAACTTTCAAGTACATTATCATCTGAAAATACAATTGTCATGTATGCCTCATAGGAAACATTTTCCTGCAATTCAGAAACAGGAATGTACAGCGAATAACCATTATCCTGAATTTCTTCCTGTCCTAATTTGTCAGCTTCGTAGCAGTGATATGCTTTGTAGGAAATTCTATCACCAGAGGGATTCTCTAGTGTTACAATATATTCTGGTGCAAAAGTTGTTTCTTCCTCAAATAATCCAACTATTGTGCCGTAAATATGCAGAAAAGAACCATTTACGTCTGTATAGCATTCCGTAAGCGGAGCAAAAGACACCATTGACAAGGGAACAGAATTGGAATCAACCTGTATTGCACTATGCATAGGAGCTTCTTTCTGTATCCAGCTAATATTACGCTCTACAATTTCCATTATCACAATATCAAAATGATTCATTTCCAAATTATATAACGGATAAGGTCTTGCTCTGGAATATCTTGCCATTTGGAAATTTTGTGAAAAATAAGGAATAATAGCTTCTCCGAACGAATCACGGAACATTAATAAAGACCCTGTGCCATTAGAATTAATTGTATTAATCGTAATATCATCAGCATCACGATAACGCCCCTGATAAGTATAATTAAAATCAATATCATAATTACTATTATCATCTAATACGTCAGAATCTGGAAATAGCATATTTTGTAAATCGCCTTGCCAATTCTGAATCATATTATAATTCGCATTTTCATAATGATTATAATTTAGCCCTGTGGCATTCATAATCGAACGATAGCCTAGCAAAGCCCCTGTATGATTCCAATGCGTATCTTGCTTATGATAAATTAAGACTTCTGAATTTTGTGCTTCTTGTGTCAAAGCATTTTTCAGAGAAATATAATTTAAATCACTTGCAAATAATAAATTTTCCAAATTATCAAGATTATTACTAGTGCCATAATTTTTATAATTACTTGGCATATATTCTGGATAGACTGTATTTTTATTAGGCACAATTGTAACATAAAATTTACTGCCTTGACTTTCGGCATATTCCTGCATAAGTTCTAAATTACGCATAATATTTTGTAATCCTAAATCAGAAACAGTTGCTCTGCCAATATAATCATTCACAGTTGGTGTATAATATAACCAACCGTCTTTTCCAATAATCACATCTTCTTCTGCGGAAACGTGAAATAAATTTGCTTTTAGTGTACTATCTGCTTTGACAAGTTCTTTCCTGAATCCGAAATGGTCAGATACATAGGCTTGAAATTCTGCACTCCAATTTTGATTAAACTTGCCATTTTCGTCTTGAAAATTCGGCATTTCCGCAAGCTGACGGTTTTCAGAAGTGCTATCTTCAGAAGAATTGAAAATCATACTCATAGCAGGGATAGCACAGATAATAAAAAATAAAATACTATAAGCAATATATAATAATTTTTTCATGATACCCCCCCTTAGAAATTCAAGTAAATAAACGGACTATATGTCCCAGATGATAAATATAATAAGCAAATCAATAATAATCCAAGTGAAATCATATAACTACTTGTCTGTGCAAAGATTTTAATTTTATGATTAGCATTCTGTAATGCTTGTATTATCCAGTTTTTGATTGGCATAGAAAATATCATTGCAACTAGCATAGTAATCAAAAATAATGGATTTAATTCTTTTAAAAATAAACTCATACCAATTTTTTGATGTATCTCGTCTGCAATACCAAAGCCGAACATAGTTCTCCAAAAATGCAAGCCTTGTGTAACGTGTTCTGCTCTGAAAATCGTAAAACACAAAATCACAACTGCAAGAGTATAAACATGACTAATTATTTTTAAGAATAAATTTTTCTGCATTTTTTTCACAGGAATAATATTCATACCCTCCAGCATTAAAAATCCGCCGTTTAATAAGCCCCATATCACAAATGTCCAGTTTGCACCATGCCATAGCCCTGTGAAGAAAAATACAATCCATTTATTTATCACAGTTCTAATTTTTCCTTTACGATTGCCACCCAGAGGAAAATATAAATATTCTTTAAACCATGTAGAAACAGAAATATGCCATTTTCGCCAAAAATCCGTCATATTCGCCGAGCTATACGGATAATTAAAATTTTCTTTAAAACTAAAACCGAACATATGCCCTAAGCCAATTGCCATGTCACTATAGCCACTAAAATCAAAATAAATCTGTATTGTATAGCAAATTGCACCTAGCCAAGCTAACAAACAAGTTAATTCTTGATTTTTCAATGTAAAAATATGATCAACAGGAATGCTGACGATATCTGCAATTAATAATTTTTTCGACAAGCCGAAAATAAATCTTCTGATACCCTGTGCAATTTGTCTTGTATCTACGGGCCGTTTATCAAGCTGTAAGATAATATCTTTATATTTCACAATAGGACCTGCAATTAACTGCGGAAAGAATGTAATATACAATAATAAATTAAAAAAATTTTTTTGTACTGGAATTTCTTTGCGATATAAATCTATGACATAAGACATTGCCTGAAATGTAAAAAAAGAGATTCCAATTGGCAAGGCAATTTCAGGAACTGGAAAATGAAAAAATTTCACATGATTTAAAATTTCCACAAAAAAGCCTGCATATTTATAAATACCCAATAAACCTAAATTCCAAATAACAGAAATGATTAAAATTAATTTCTGTATTTGTTGTTTCTGCATAAGCAAGCCGAGAAAATAATTAATAATAATAGAAATTACCATCAAGAATACAACAAATGGCTCACCGAATGCATAAAACAGCAAGCTTACTAGAATTAAAATAGCATTTCTGACATGTTTTTCAGGGATAATATAATATAAGCCTAAAACAACAGGCAAGAATACAAATAAAAATACACTACTGCTAAAAACCATAAAATAATGCCTTTCTTATCATATTTATAACATAGGGCGCTATTTCTGCAAACAGCACCCCGATTACAAATTATAAATCTTTATTATAGCTAATATTAATTACCTGTCCGCCGACTTCTGTAATAATAATATTACAATTATCACCACAGTCAATTATTTTTTGTCCTTCAAAATCAGCCGTTGACCCAATATCATAACCTTGTGCAGGTGCAATATTTGATGCATCTACATCAATGCCATAAACTAAATAATTATCATTTTCATTCCAGACATAAACCGTCATGCCATCATAGTAATAATTAATATTTTCCCCGTTACCGTAACAACTTGGCGCAGATTCTTCAAAATTAGGCTTTACAGCATTCACAAAATCTTGTGCATTGTCACCAATAGCAAGTGTTTGTCCCTGATATGTAATGCTTAAATCACTTGGACTACCAGTAGAAACAGGTGGCTCTGTTACTGGAGGTGCTGTAACAGGTGAGTCTGTTATGATAGGCTCTGGTTCTGTAGATGGTGGGTCTATTACAGGTGGGTCAGTTTCTGAAGGCGCAATGTCTGTAACTGATGAACCAATTATTGTATTTGCATTTTGTGTTGTAGCCGGAGCTTCTGTTGATGTTACTAAATTTTTTGTAACAGTCGTTGCTACAGTAGAAGATTTATTTGTAGAAGATATATCCTGCTTATCTGTTTCAGAACTGCTTGCTTCTGTAGATGCTTCAACATCTGTTTCAGAATGTTCTGTTTCTGTTGTATCAGCTTGCGTTGTTTCAGTTTCAGATTCAGATTCTGTTTCAGATTCTGTTGTTTCTTCTCCTGAACCAAAATTTTCTACTGTTTCTGCAACAGTCGTTGTAGAATCAGCTTCTAACGGAGCAATTTCTTCAGTTTTCTTTCCGCAACCAGTCAAAGCCATAAATACACCCAATAAAATTAGTGTATACTTTAATTTTTTCATAAATAACATTTCCTTTCTTGTAAATTTAATTATATACAGGATAAACATAACCTAAGAAAATATAATTTCCGGCTTTAATCATGCTATCCCAACTATAAGCATTATAACCGTTTGTACAGTCATAATTTACCCATGTATCATTGGTATACACTTGATTCCAATAATGGTCACCACTGCCATGTGTTGCATGAACAATTCTGCATTGATAGCCTGCCTGTTGCAACAAGAAATCCATTTTTGCAGCCATGTAATAACAAACGCCATAATAATGCGTAAAAGCATAATCGACATAATAAAGCCAACCATTCGCTTCAATCTGTTCTAGTGTGCGAGTAGATTCGATATATTTATAACGATTTGTAGAACGCACACAATTATAAATTCCACTCACAGACGTGCCATATTTTGCAAATGCATTTTGCGCCCTTTCCTGATTTATTGCAAGTGTAGTGCTAACAGTTCCAGCTGCTATAACAGCTCCATCTGCACCAATTTTTTTATCATCAATTGTCGTATTTTTTGCCATTGTGCCGTTTTCAGGATAGAAATAATATTCTTTATTATTAATTGTCTGCCAACCTGTTGACATCAGACCATCTTCTTGAAAATAATAAACATATCCTGTTAAATCCTGCCAACCGGTTAAAGCATCACCTTTAATGCCTAAATAATACGTTTTATCATCTAAAAATAGCCATTGGCGTTTTAATAAAATGCCGTCTGTATCCAGATAATAATATAAATCATTATCTTGAATCCAACCAGTTTGCATAACACCAGTTTCATCAAAATAATATTGACTATCATTTAGCGTCAGCCAACCTGACTGTAATATACCAGATTCATCAAAATAATAATTCTTATCTTCCAGTACAAACCAGCCTTTAGTTAAAATCCCATCTTCCGCAAAATAATAAGTTTTTTCATCTTGTGACAGCCAACCAGTATATACACTACCATCAGC
>CAMWHN010000022.1 GCA_947174085.1 uncultured Ruminococcus sp. | reverse complement strand
ATCTGTATGTTGTTATCATAGTTATTATATGGAAATTTTCTACCTAAAATTAGTGCATAATGTTTTTGCAATGGTGTAAAGTCAAACGCAAGCCCATTGCTAATAACTAAATAACGGTTAGAAGTTCCGAAACCGTTTAAACCAGAATGACTAAATGCATAATCCTCTAATTTCCAAACATAAGGCGGAAACTGAATATACTTTAATTTTTTGCAAGATTCCATTGCAGACTTACCAATATAAATTAAAGTTTTAGGCAAATGTATTTCTGATAATTCTTGACACCCCAAAAAACATGATTCAGGAATGCTTTGTAAACCGTCTGCAAAGATACAAGTTTGCAATTGACTTTCACGAAAAGCATTTTTGCCAATTTTTTTAATCGTTGACGGAATTTGTATGTTTTTAATAATTTTATTTTGATAAAAAGCATTTTGTCCAATTTCATTGACTTTTAGATTATCAATAAAAGCAGGGATTAATAAATTCTCACTAGAGCCGTGATAATTTGTAATTCTAATGCTTTTTGATTTTTTTCTAAATGAAAATCCTTGTTGTATCGCTTGTTTAGAAGTAATACGCAATGCAGGAACTTTCATGCTTTGAAATTCTGTCATGTCAGGCATATAAACAAGTTCTTTTGGAAGAATATCTTTTTTTGGTGAAATTGGTTCTTGTTTCTTTAAAACAGAATTTATTTCTTGTGGGGTTGGTTCTTGTGGCTTTTTCTGTTTTTTCAGAAAAGAATCTGTTTTTTTTGATTTTATTTGTTCTTGTTCTTTTGATTTATCTGACAGCACTGTTGCGGAGGCAACGCCTAAACCGATTAATAGTATTTTCCATAATGGATTCATAAAAATCACCTCTTAAATTTAATTAATAATTAATAATTTTATAATCTTTGTAAAACATGCCATAATCTTTAATTTTTTCAGTCGTGAACATGTTTTTTAAAATGGGATATAAAATTCTCATTGCACCATCTTCAAATGTCAAATACGGCTTAAAATCCTTGCTAATCTGATACGCAGGGGGAAATTGATTAGATACCCAACCAGGGTCACAAGAATAGACATAAATTTTATCACGGACAAAATCCGAAGCAATGGAATGTGTCATCATGTTGAGAGAAGCTTTTGCCATATTGGTATGCACATGTCTTGCAAGTTTCTGTTTGGTATGAAAACGTCCCTCAACGGAACTGACATTAATGACAAATTTTCTGCTAGTATTATCATAAGCAAGACAATAGCGTAAACCATTTGTTAATAAAAATGGAGCTGTTACGTTAATTAATTGCACTTCTAATAATTCTTGTGCTGAAATTTCTTCTGGTTTGCGAACCCAAGAATTAAAATTCGGCTGTTCACCATAATCTAAAATTTGATGTTCAGGGACAAGGGAAAATAATTGTGTTTGCTTGTCTGTGAGTTGCAAAAGATTTTGACAATACGGAATTTGTAAATTTTGTTCTTGTAATTCTAATTGTGCATAATAATCTGATGATTTTTTCACTGTCTGTGCAGCATTATTAATTAAGATATCAAGTTTATTCTGACAAATCAAGGCAATCTGTGCAATTAAATCTTGTATTTTATCAACACGGATTAAATCAAAGCCGATAATAAAAAGCCTGTCCTGAAATTTTATAAAATCAGGTTCTTGCTGATAATTTTGATAAGCTGATTTAGGATAACGTGTGATAACAATTACACTTGCACCCATTCTGAGTAATTTTAAAGCCGTTGCATAGCCAATTTTAATTCTTCCGCCAGTCACAACTGCAAATTTTCCTGTTAAATCACAGGTTAATTTTTGCATGGTTTGATTTAATGTTTGACATTCTAGACAAATGCCATATGTTTCCATGTTGCGTTGTCGGCACATAAGACAAATTTTCATAAAAAAACCTCCTTGACAAGTTTTAAAAAATATGCTATACTAGTAACACCAGTAGTTTATATAAAATATCGTTCCCCCCGACGAAGAAACGGCTTGCCGTCTGGTCATTCGTAATATTTCAAGGGTAGAATGTTGCCTCTGCTAAAGGTAAAAGATTATGGTTCGAGTCCATATGCGAATGTAAAGCCGATAGTTTATATAAAACAGCTCTCCACGAGGAGCAGAAATGATTTTATGCATTCGGCTATCCATGTAGCCTAACGGTAGGGCTCTATCTCTGCAAGATAGCGACGGCGGTTCAACTCCGCCCATGGATTTTTAACTGCCAAAATGCGACTGCACTTGCAGCAGCAACATTCAGGGAATCAATGCCCTGTTTCATAGGAATTTTAGCAATATAATCCGCACTTGTAATGGTTTCTGGTGTCAGTCCGTAACCCTCTGAACCGAGAATCAAAGCAAGTTTTTTTTCTGTCATCAAGCGTTTATCTTCAATGCTAATTGCATGATTATTTAATGCCAATGCAACTGTTTTAAAATTTAAATTTTTTAAAACCTGATAATTATTATTTTCCAGAATGGTCCATGGAATTTGAAATACTGTTCCCATGCTTACTCTGATAGAACGCCTATACAACGGATTTGCACAGTTTGGAGTTAATAACACAGCGTCTATAAACATTGCAGAAGCAGAACGAAAAATTGCTCCAATATTAGTCGGATTCACAATATTTTCTAATACAGCAATTCTAGTGGCATGTTCGCAAATTTCAGAAACACTTGGCAAAGGTTTTCTTCTCATGGCACATAATGCCCCTCTGACAAGCTGAAAACCTGTTAATTTTGTTAATAATTCTGCATTCGCTGTATATACTGGAATATTTATATTTTTAAAATATGTTAAAAAATCCTGTGTGAGATGTTTTGATTCCAGTAATACAGAAACAGGCTCATAGCCGGCTTGTAATGCACGTTCAATCACTGTTGGACTTTCAGCAATAAAAATGCCTGTTTCTGGTTCGTAATGATGTAGTAACTGTGTTTCGGATAAGCTGGAATATATCGCAAGTTCTGGTGTATTGAAATCTTGAATATGAATAATATGCATGTAAATTCTCCTTTAAGATTTTATATAAAAAACTGCTACATAGTATATTTTTAGATGTAGCAGTTTTTTATTTTTCACTAAATTACATTAGACCAATTTCTTGTTTTGAAATATCAAAATATTCTTCCAGAATGGCAATATAATATCTAAAAACAACTTTGCCATTATAATACATTACATCGCCTTCTTCTGGAATGCCTAATTTTGCAAGTTCTTCATCTGTGAGAGAAGACAGTGTAATAGTTTTGAAATTTTCTACCGTAACACCAAGAGCATTTCTATCTTTTTCACTAAGAGAATCTAACTGTACAGCAGATTTATCTGTTTTCAATCTTGTTTTTGCTTCTTCATTTAAGGCAATCATAGTATCATGATAAGTCGCCTGTGTCATTGACATGCTTCTGCCATCATAGAATGTGACTTGATAAGCATCACGATTTAATAAATCCATTTGTTTATCACTAAGTGTAATTTCAATATTATCAGAAATTTCATTTAATTGCTCTGTAATATCTTCACGGCGTTCTGTTGTCCATTCGATTTGGCAATTTTCCTGTAAAGGACGTTCAATCACAACATCATGTGACAAGCCTCTAATTTTAAAATGAAATACATGGAAATATTCTTTATCTAGTGTATTACTTTCTATAGTAACTTTTGTACTGCCGTTGGAACTATCTGTTGTATTTGCAACTTCATAGCGATACAAGCCAGATGGTGAAACGCCATTATCAACAACATTTGTTACTGTTGCAGGTGCGAACAGAGAAGTAACCAGAAAATAAACCAATGCACCCAGTAAGTACACAAGTAAAAATATTGTACCCCATATTGTTTTTGCTGTTTCGCCAAGTCCAGACAGGAAGAAAATCATTAAAGCCATGATAATCAGCGGAACAAGTACGCCCCACTGTCCGAAATATATCATAATGGGAAATACCATTGCCGGAAGTATCAACAAACTTGACAATTTTGTAAGCAATTGTTTTCGGGAGTATAACATTGTGATTAAAGCAACAACAGAGCTACCTGTTGCAATCATACAAGCCGTGCCTTGTTCTAGCAAATCCATTTTATAAAATATAGATAGATATGCAAAATAGAATATAACTGCACAGTAGAATGGACTTAATAAAGAAACAACACGTTTTGTCCATTTATTCGCAAAAAATTTACCTATCATTTACATTGCCCTTTCTTTTATTATTTTAGATTTTAATAAATTACAAACAAATCGTATTTACAAAAATACATATGCTCTTTGCTATTATACCATTTTTCACTGAAAATGGCAAGTAGTTTCTGAAAAATATTTTTAAATTTTTTCAAAAAAGCTCTTGACAAATATATCAGACTGTGCTATAATAATTCTAGTTTTTAGTTTTTTCATATTTAGAAATCCTTTGAGCAAAGGTAAGTAATTTCATGAAACAGTGTTCAGAGAGCCGGTAGTTGCTGAAAATCCGGTACACATGCCATGAAATGAATGGATTTGTTAGGAGCAAAAGCAAAATTAATTAATATTATTAATTTAATTAGATTGAGAGTAGCTTGCGCCGTATTCCCTACGTTATAAGGGTAGGATATGCTTAGTATCTGATATATCTAAAAAAGGAGCAGTGTAAAAATTTTTTTAAACTGCTTGAATTTGGGTGGCACAACGAGTCAATCGTCCCATGTTGTAAGGGAGATTGGCTTTTTATTTTTGTAAGGAGGAAATTATTTTATGCTATTTCCATCATTGGAAGAAGTCAAACAACTTGCTTCAAAATATACAACAATTCCGGTGTTTTTCACATTTCCGGCAGACCATAGAACACCAATTAGTATTTATACAGCATTGTCAGCCGGAGAAGAAAATTCATTTTTATTAGAAAGTGTCACAGATGGCACACAATGGGATAGATATTCTTTTATTGGATTTCACCCAGTACAAGAAATTTATGCACAGGGCGCACAAATGCATATTATTACTAATGGTATGCAGGAAACTGTCACGGAATCAGACCCATTTCAGAAATTGCAATTATTATTAAACACCAGAACTTCACCAAAATTTGAAAATATGCCTTATTTTACAGGCGGTATGATTGGCTATTTCGCCTATGATGCTGTGCGCTATACAGAAAAAAAACTTGTGAATATTCCTGAAGATGATAGCCACATGCCAGATATTCATGTATTTGACTATGATGAATTAGTTGCATATGACCATTTGAATAGCAATGCAATTGTAATAATAAATTTACATGCAGATGGCAATTTGGAAGAACAATATCACCAAGCAGAGATACATTCTGCTGAAATTGCCATGAAAATTGATAATTGTCATTGCAGAGGACAATTCCGAGATGATGAACCAGCGATACAAGTAAAATCTAACATCACGAAAGAAAAATATATGTCCATGGTAGAACAAGCTAAAAAAAATATTCGTGCCGGAGATATTTTTCAAGTGGTATTATCACAGCGTTTTGAAATTGAAAATCCGCCGGATAGTTTTGAAGTATACCGCAGACTTCGTGCAACGAATCCGTCACCGTATTTATATTATTTCAAAACAAAAGATTATGAAATTTCCGGAGCGTCTCCAGAACTGCTCGTCAAAGTAACAGACGGAATTGCCAGTACAAAACCAATTGCCGGCACTCGTCCCAGAGGAAAAAATTCTGAACAAGACAGAGAATTTGAAAAATCTTTGCTTGCAGACGAAAAAGAAAAATCAGAACATACAATGCTTGTGGATTTAGGCAGAAATGACTTAGGCAAAGTAAGTGAATTTGGCAGTGTCGAAGTTTCAAATTTTATGCATGTAGAACGCTATTCTAAAGTCATGCATTTAGTTTCTGACGTAAAAGGTAAATTGCGCAAGGATTGCAAACCTATGGACGCTTTGCGTTCTGTACTTCCGGCAGGTACACTCTCCGGCGCACCTAAAGTAAGAGCTATGGAAATTATAGACGAACTGGAAAATAAAAAACGTGGTTTGTATGGCGGAACAGTAGGCTATTTTGGTTATAATGGTGACATGAATACTTGCATTGCAATTCGTACGGTTTTATTCCGTGACGGAAAAGCATATGTACAGGCAGGTGCAGGCATTGTAGCAGATTCTGACCCAGAAAAAGAATTTGCAGAAACTACACAGAAAGCTTCTGCTATGGTGAATGCTATCAAGGAGGCTAGAAAATGATTTTAGTAATAGATAATTATGATTCGTTTACATATAATCTTTGTCAATATATCGGCGAAATGTACGCAGATATTCTTGTAAAGCGCAATGATGAAATTACTTGTGATGAAATTGCACAGCTCCAACCAGAAGCTATTATTATTTCTCCAGGGCCGGGATATCCGTCAAGTGCAGGGATTTCTATTGAAACTGTACAGAAATTTTCTGGAAAAATTCCAATTTTAGGTGTTTGCTTAGGTCATCAATCTATTGTACAGGCATTCGGAGGGGAAATTATTCCGGCTCGTCAGTTAATGCATGGAAAATCTAGTAATATTAAATTTGAAGAAAAACATCTGTTATTTCAGCATGTTACTTGCCCATTCCAAGCAGGACGTTATCATTCTCTGATAGCAGATGAAAAAAAATTACCAGATTGTTTGTATGTGACAGCTCTTGACGAAAATGGACAGATTATGGCTGTTTCGCATAAGACACATAAAACTTATGGCTTACAGTTTCACCCTGAATCTGTATTGACAACAAATGGAAAACAGCTTTTAAAAAATTTTTTAGTAATTGCAGGATTACTAGAAGATAATTCCAAAGAGCAAATGCATATGGATTTAAAACCCTATTATAGCAAACTCATGTTGAAACAGGATTTAACAATGCAGGAAGCAGAAAAATGTATGGATATTCTCATGAGTGGTGAAGCAACAAATTTGCAAATTACAGCCGTTTTAACAGCATTGGCTACCAAAGGCGAAACTATTGATGAAATTGCTGGTTTTGCAAAAGGTATGCGTGAAAAAGCACATATTGTGCCAGATTCTTCTGATAGCATTGAAATTGTCGGCACAGGTGGTGACCAATGCGCTTCTTTTAATATTTCTACGACTTCTGCATTTGTTGCATCGGCTGGCGGTGCAAAAGTTGCGAAACATGGCAACAGAAGTGTCTCTAGTAAGAGTGGCGCAGCAGATGTATTAGAAGCATTAGGTGTTAAAATTACTTCTACACCAGAACAGGCAAAAGCTTGCCTTGATACAACAGGTATTTCATTCTTATTTGCACAGAGTTATCATGCAAGTATGAAATATGTTGCACCTGTGAGAACACAGCTCGGTGTTAGAACAATATTTAATATTCTAGGTCCTTTGACAAATCCTGCAAGAACAGATTATATTGTATTAGGCGTTTATGAAAAAGCTTTAACAGAAATTATGGCAAAAGTACTCCAACAAGTCGGTATTAAACATGCTATGGTTGTATTTGGCAATGATGTTATGGACGAAATTTCTGTTTCTGATTCTACAACTGTGACTGAAATTAACGGCTCTGAAATCAAAACTTATGAAATCAAACCAGAAGATTTTGGCTTACAACGCTATGACAAATCTGAAATTGTTGGCGGTACACCAGTTGAAAATGCGCAAATTACCAGAGGCATTCTTGATGGAAGTATCAAAGGAGCAAAGCGTGATATTGTATTATTAAATGCCGGAGCTGTATTATATACTTATGGCATTGTGGAAACTCTCAAAGACGGCATTGCAAAAGCAATTGAAGTAATTGATAATGGTTCTGCACTAGCCAAACTTGATGCATTTATTAAGTTCACAAACGAAATGGAGTAAATTTATGATTTTAGATAAAATCTGCCAACAGCGAGAAATACAATTGCAAGCTGAAAAAAAGCGTTGCTCTTTGACAGAAATAAAAACTCTCGCAGAACAGGCAGAGCAAAAGCCTAGTTTTATTCAGGCTTTACGCAAAAAAGGCTTATCTTGTATCTGTGAAGTGAAAAAAGCTTCTCCGTCAAAAGGCTTAATTCGTCCGGATTTTCAGCCGGTCGCATTGGCAAAAGAATATGAATTAGCGGGTGCAGATTGTATTTCCTGTCTAACAGAAGAATATTATTTTCAAGGCAGTAGCGAATATTTAAAAAAAATTGCAGAAACTGTTAAAATTCCAGTGTTAAGAAAAGATTTTATTATTGACGAATATCAAATTTATGAAGCAAAAGCATTAGGTGCGTCTGCGATATTATTAATTGCCAGTGTATTAGAATTTTCCCGCATGAAGAATTATTTTGAATTAGCACATAGTTTAAATTTAGATTGTCTCGTGGAAGTGCATACAGCACAGGAAATAGAAACTGTCCAGAAATTAAATCCGCAATTACTCGGTGTGAATAATCGTAATTTAAAAACATTTGAAGTAGATTTATCCACAACGGCACAATTAAGTTATCTAAGACAAGAAGGGCAATTATTTGTTTCCGAAAGCGGTATTAAAAATAATGCTGATATGCGTACAGTACAGGCAAATGGAGCTGATGCTGTATTAATTGGCGAAACGCTTATGCGAAGTGATAATATTACAAGTACACTTCATGAATTGCGTGAGGGTACAGCATGAGTGTTAAATTAAAAATATGTGGGATTCGGCGCATAGAAGATGTTAATTATTTAAATCAATATGCACCGGATTATGCAGGTTTTATTTTATCAAAGCCGTTTTGGCGATATGTTTCACCGGAACAAATGCAGGTATTACATGAAAATTTGAATTTAAATATTAAGCGTGTTGGTGTGTTTGTGAATCCAGAACCAGAAGAAATTTTAGCTTATGCGAAATTTTTAAATGTGATTCAATTACATGGCGAAGAATCAGAGAATTTAATCATGAATATTAAAAAACAGACAGGGCTTGAAATTTGGAAAGCCGTTCGTGTCCAGAACGCAGAAGATATTAATAAAGCAGATAACTTGCCAGTTGATAAACTTGTACTTGACAGTTTTTCAGCAATTTCTCATGGCGGAACAGGTACAATTGCAAATTGGAATTTAATTGCTGAAAATAAGCCGAAAAAATTATTTTTCTTAGCCGGTGGCATTTCAGAAAATAATCTTACAGAAGCAATTCATTTTGTTCAGCCTTATGGTATTGATGTTTCTAGCAGTGTAGAAACAGAAAAATGCAAGGATTTGCATAAAATTCGTCAAATAGTACAGAACATAAGGAGAATTAAAAATGCAGAATAACAAGCTTTTTACACCTCCCGAACATGTGCATTTTTTGGCACAGAAATTATATGACAAAGGCAATATGTTAGATTGTTCTATTGCCTATTTGGAACAAAATGGCGGAGGTCCTTTGCAAAATCATACACATGTACACAATCATTTATTTATTGTTACAGAGGGTGAAGCGGAAATTAAACTTGATGATAAAAGTATTATTCTTAGAAAAAATGAAAGTTATCTAGTAAATGGAAGTATTCCACATTCTGTTTGGAATCATGCAGAACAATTAACAGTTATGATTGGCATTACTATAATGCCTGAATAAATAAAATCAGAAAGAAGGATTTTTATGGGTAAAATCGGAAGATTTGGCAATTTTGGCGGACAGTATGTCCCTGAAACTGTAATGAACGCTGTTTCAGAATTGCAGGAGGCTTATGATAAATATAAAAATGACCCTGTATTTCTAGCTGAATTGCATGATTTATATAGAAATTATGCATTTCGTCCGTCATTGTTATATTACGCTGAAAAAATGACAAAAGATTTAGGCGGTGCGAAAATTTATATTAAGCGTGAAGATTTAAATCATACAGGCTCGCATAAAATTAATAATGCATTAGGACAGGTTTTACTTGCGAAACATATGGGCAAGAAACGTGTCATTGCAGAAACAGGTGCAGGACAGCATGGCGTTGCAACAGCGACTATTTGTGCATATTTTAATATGGAATGTGAAGTTTATATGGGACGTGAAGACATGGAACGTCAAGCTTTGAATGTGTATAGAATGGAGCTGTTAGGCGCAAAAGTAACTGGTGTTGATTCCGGCACAGCAACTCTGAAAGATGCCATTAATGAAGCTATGCGTGATTGGGCAACAAATATTGCAACAACTTTTTATTGTATTGGTTCAGTTATGGGACCTCACCCGTATCCAACAATGGTGCGTGATTTTCAGAAAATTATTGGTGAAGAAGCGAAAAAGCAAATTTTCGAAGCAGAGGGAAAATTGCCGGATTGTGTAGTTGCCTGTGTTGGCGGTGGTTCTAATGCAATGGGAATTTTCTATGATTTTATTCCTGATACAAGTGTTAGACTTGTCGGCGCAGAAGCCGGCGGTCGTGGCATTGATACACCAGAACATGCAGCAACTTTATCAAAAGGCGATTTAGGTATTTTCCACGGTATGAAGTCTGTATTTTTACAGAACGAAGAAGGACAAATTGCACCTGTTTATTCTATTTCAGCCGGTTTGGATTATCCGGGGATAGGTCCAGAACATGCATATTTGCATGAAACAGGTCGTGCGGATTATATTAGCATTACAGATGAAGAAGCTGTACAGGCATTTGAATATCTTTCTAAAATAGAGGGCATTATTCCGGCTGTAGAGTCTGCACATGCGGTTGCGGCAGCCAGAAAAATTGCACCTACTATGCGCCCAGACCAAATTATGATTATTAATCTTTCTGGACGTGGCGATAAAGATGTACAGCAAATTGCAAGATACAGAGGAGTGAATTTAAATGCTTAATAGAATTGATGAAAAATTTGCACAGCTTAAGGCTGAAAATAAAAAAGCTTTAATTACTTATATTGCTGCTGGTGATGGTGGCTTTGATTTGACAGAACAAGCTATTTTAGCAATGAATCAAAACGGTGCAGATATAATTGAAATTGGTGTACCGTTTTCAGACCCGATTGCAGAAGGAAAAGTAATTCAAGAAGCTAGTTTACGTGCAATCAGAGATTATCACACGACATTAAAAGGCGTATTTGAACTGGTAAAAAAATTAAGAACGCAGACTAATATGCCATTATTATTAATGTTATATGCAAATACGATTTTCAGAACAGGAACAGATTATTTTTTTGAAAAATGCCGTGAAGTTGGCATTGATGGTGTCATTGTACCAGATTTGCCTTTTGAAGAACATGACGAATTTCAAGAAGCGTCAGAAAAAAATAATATTTATAATATTAGTCTCGTGACACCAGCTTCTACAGGCAGAATTGCAAAAATTGCTTCCAAAGCACAGGGCTTTTTATATTGCGTTTCTTCTGTTGGTGTAACAGGTATGAGAAGTCATTTTGATACGGATTTTAATGCCTTTTTTGGTGAAATTGCAAGCTCTGCAAAAATTCCTTATTGTGTAGGTTTTGGGATTCGTGACGGCGAAACAGCTCAAAAAATGGGTGGATATTGTGACGGTGTAATTGTTGGCAGTGCAATTGTAAATAAAGTCGGTGAATTTGGACAAGAAGCTGTACCTGAAATTATTAAGATCTGTCAAGAGCTTAGACAAGGACTTGACAAGGCTTAATTTTCATATATTAGCCAAAATTAAACCAGAATTTGCATGAATTTTTATAGAAACACCGATTTTTAGAAAAAAACTTGACAAATCGCTATGAATAGTTTATAATGAAATTATATTAAGAACAATGGAGGAAATATTATGAAAAAAGTAGACCTGATTCAAGCTGTTGCTGAAAAAACTGGCAAATCTAAAAAAGATGCAGGCATTTGTGTTGACGCTGTATTAGAAAGCATTAAAGATGCGTTAGTTGCAGGCGACAAAGTAACATTAACGGGATTTGGTGTATTTGAAGTGCGTGAACGTGCAGCTAAAAAATGCAAAAATCCTCGTACACATGAATTGCAAGATGTTCCGGCTTGCAAAGCACCGGCTTTTAAAGCAGGTAAGAACCTGAAAGAAGCTGTCAACAAGTAATTTTAAAAAAACGTTTCTCTTTTTGAGAAACGTTTTTTGATGTTAGAATTACTATGCTGAAAAATAAGATAATTTATTATTTTTTATAATCAGCAAGCAATCGCTTTTTTATGCCTTTTAGAATTTGTTGCTTGGCTTGTAAAGCCGTTTCTTGTGAAACAGGTTTTGTATTTTCTAATGCATAAGTCATGCCTAATTGTTGGTATTTTTGTTTTCCCATATCATGATATGGCAGACAGTCTAATGCTTTTAGTGTTTTTAATCCGCCAATAAACCAGCCTAATTCTAATTGTTCATCTGGATTATCTGTCCAGTCAGGTAAAATTACATGACGAATCCAGACAGGAATATTTTTTTGATTGCTGATATATTCGGCAAAGGCTAAAATATTTTGATTAGAATGTCCTGTTAAAGCCTTGTGCTTATTATCATCAATATGCTTAATATCTAGCATAATTAAATCTGTAACAGCAAGTAAATCATGAATTAATTCTGGTTTTTCTGGATTAAAACAAATGCCTGAAGTATCTAAGCAAGTGTGAATATTTTTTTGTTTGGCTTTTGTGAATAATTCTGTTAAGAAATCTAATTGTAACATAGGTTCACCGCCGGTTGCTGTTATACCGCCGTTTTGATAAAATGCTTTGTTATGATTATAAATATTTAATAATTCTTCTGTAGACATGCGTTTATTTTGATTCGCTGTCCAAGTGTCAGGATTATGGCAATATAAACACCGCATAGGACAACCCTGAAAGAAAATTACAAATCTTACCCCCGGACCATCAACTGTTCCAAATGAATCTATTGAGTGTATATAACCCTGCATAAAAAATCCTCCTAATATGCAAATTGTCCAGTCATGAACTGGACAATTTTTGCATAAAATTTTTATTTTTTAAATTTTTTCATGAAATGTTCTGGAGATAATATCATCTTGCTGTTCTTTCGTCAGCTTGATAAAATTCACAGCATAGCCGGAAACTCTAACCGTTAATTGCGGATATTTTTCAGGGTGTGCCTGTGCGTCCAGAAG
This sequence comes from uncultured Ruminococcus sp., assembly GCA_947174085.1. Classification (GTDB taxonomy): domain Bacteria; phylum Bacillota; class Clostridia; order Oscillospirales; family Ruminococcaceae; genus UBA3855. Next base: position 2,785 of record CAMWHN010000022.1, on the reverse strand, counting down.
TGTTTCTTTTGTGAAAACATTCACATTCAAATGATGTCCGCCTTTCTGTACATAGCCATCAAGTAATTCTACTAAATTATCAACTTGCTGTTCATTTGTTGCCATTGTCATAGAAAAAAATCCTCCTCTGTATTTATTTTATTTTTAAATTTTATTTCTAAAAATTAAAAATCTTCTTCATCATTTTCATTGTCTTCAAAATTAGGAATTGCACAAGCACCTAATTTATTAGAACAATCTGTACTATTAACAGTTTGTATTTTTGTTTCCTCACCGATATTTAAATTAATATGCTGACTACCGGAATTAACTAAACTGTCTAATAATGCTACAATTTCATCTGCTTGCTGATTCAAGTCAGAATTATTCTTGCTCGGATTCTTCATCTAGTGCCTCCTGTGTTAATCTATCAATATCTAAATCACCAGCGAAAATTTTTGTATTTTTGCCCAGTGCATCTGGAATAATAGAAAACGTATTAGAAATGCCGTCTTGTGCATGACGGAACGGAAGCTTAGAAACAGAACTCAAAGAAGCAACAGCACCGTGTGTATCTCTGCCATGCATTGGATTTGCACCCGGTGCAAGCGGAACACCATGCTTTCTGCCGTCTGGTGTATTACCTGTTTTCTTGCCATAAACAACATTAGAAGTAATTGTTAAAATAGACATTGTCGGCACACCGTCACGGTAAGTGTGATGTTTTCTGATTTTATCCATGAATTTTCTAACAATTTCCACTGCAATTTGGTCTACTCTGTCATCATCGTTTCCATATTTCGGAAAATCGCCTTCAACTTCATAGTCTACGACAATGCCTTGTTCATCACGAATGCATTTTACTTTTGCATATTTAATCGCACTCAAAGAATCCGCTACAACAGATAAACCTGCAATCCCTGTCGCAAAATATCTCTTGACATCACGGTCATGCAAAGCCATTTGTATACGTTCATAGCTATATTTATCATGCATAAAATGAATTACATTCAAAGTATTGACATACAGACCGGCTAGCCATTCCATCATTTCGTCATATTTTTCCATGACATCATCATAGTCTAAATATTCACCCTCTACAGGTCTATATTTAGGTCCTACTTGAATTTTCATAACTTCGTCAATACCGCCGTTAATTGCATATAACAAGCATTTTGCTAAATTTGCTCTTGCGCCGAAAAATTGCATTTCTTTGCCGATTCTCATAGAAGATACACAGCATGCAATTGCATAGTCATCGCCGTGTGTTACTCGCATCAGGTCATCATTTTCGTACTGAATCGAACTGGATTTAATAGACATTTTTGCACAAAAACGCTTGAAATTCTGTGGCAGTTTTACAGACCAAAGAATTGTCATATTTGGTTCTGGCGCAGTTCCTAAATTATTTAGTGTATTTAAATACCGGAATGAATTTTTTGTTACCATGTGTTGCCCATCTACAGAAACACCGCCAATAGATTCTGTTACCCAAGTTGGATCACCAGAGAATAAAGCATTATATTCTGGTGTTCTTGCGAATTTCACAAGTCTTAATTTCATAATAAAATGGTCAATTAATTCCTGTGCTTCAGATTCTGTAATAAATCCTTTTTCTAAATCACGCTGAATATAAATATCTAAAAATGTTGACGTACGTCCTAAAGACATGGCTGCGCCGTTTTGTTCTTTTACAGCGGCAAGATAGCCAAAATATAACCATTGTACAGCTTCTTGTGCATTTTTTGCAGGTCTTGACAAATCAAAGCCATAAATTTCGCCAAGTTGTTTTAATTCTTTTAAGGCATTAATTTGTTCAGATAATTCTTCACGCAAACGAATATTTTTAGAAGTCATACGCACAAAATGCGTTTCTTTCTGGTGTTCTTTGTCTTGAATTAGCATATCAATGCCATATAATGCAACACGTCTATAATCGCCAATAATACGACCTCTGCCGTAAGCATCAGGCAAACCAGTTAAAATTGCTGATTTTCTTGCAAGACGCATTTCCGGTGTATAGGCATCAAAAACGCCTTGATTATGAGTTTTTCTATATTTTGTAAAAATTTCTACAACGTCTTTGTCAACTTCATAGCCATAAGCCTTGCAAGCTGTCTGTGCCATACGAATCCCACCAAATGGCTGTAACGCACGTTTAAACGGCTTATCTGTCTGGAAACCAACAATTTTCTCTAAATCTTTATTTAAATAGCCAGCTCCATGAGATGTGATAGTAGAAATAATTTTGGTGTCCATATCCAGAACACCGCCTGCCTCACGTTCCTGACGGGATAATTCCATGACTTGTTCCCAAAGTTTTGTTGTTGCTTCGGTAGGTCCTTCCAGAAAACTTTCATCTCCGTCATAGGGAGTATAATTTTTCTGGATAAAATCACGGACATTAACAGATGTATTGCTCCATCTGCCTGCCTCGAATCCGTCCCATTCAGGCGCAAAGTTTTTGAACATAAATGACATCTTCCTTTCCAGAGAATGCTTATGCATTCGTTGTTTATTCTAATCATACTACTTTTTTAAAACTTTGTCAAGGTTTTGTCAATCATGAGTATTATAAATTTTTAACATTTATGAAAAATATATAACAAATAAAAAAATTATAATATTTTTTTGTAAATTATATCTATTTTCACTTGTTTGTTTTGCTAACAATTAAAATTATGCTAGCAATTTTATTATAAGCCAAATTTTAAAAAAAATCAAGTTTTTTTTTCTAAATTTTCCACGCAATTAAATTTTCAAACCTTGCCGGAATTTGATTAAAAAAAAATATGAAAATTAACGG